>NZ_AJWE01000037.1:0-88425 GCF_000281145.1 Rhizobium sp. CF142
TAGCGGCCCGCCAGTCGAAATCAACGCCTTCGTAGCCGGCGTAATCGCGCTGTCGGTCGTCTTTTCCGCCTATTGCTCGGAAGTGCTGCTCTCGGCCTTCCGCGCCATTCCCAAGGGGCAGTATGAAGCGGGCGACTCGCTTGGCCTGCATCGCGGTCGCACACTGCGCCTCATCGTTCTGCCCCAGCTCGTGCGCATTGCGCTGCCGGGCCTCACGAACCTCTGGATGGTGCTGCTGAAGGACACGTCCTACGTCTCCATCATCAGCCTTACCGATATCCTGCGTCAGACGAGCGTTGCCGTGCGCGTGACCAAGGAACCCTTCTTCTTTTATGGCCTGGCCTGCTGCCTCTATCTGGCGCTCGCCATCCTCTCCTCCTTCCTGCTCGTCTATGTCGAGCGCTGGGCCAAGCGTTCGGAGATCCGTCGATGAGCTATGCCGAAACACTGATCCCGCCGCAGCCGGCACCCCGCGAGGTGGTGAAGCCGATGACGGCCTCACGCCTCGCCGGCTATATATTCGTGGCCTTCTGGGCGCTGCTTGCCGCACTCCTGATCTACACCGTCGTCAATGGCTGGGATCCGGAGAAGTTTACCCGCTACGGGCCGCGTTATCTGCACGGCCTGTGGATGACGCTCAGCATTGTGAGCATTTCGGTCGTCTGCGGCGCCGTGCTGTCTCTGCCACTCGCCATGGCGCGCCTGTCGAAAAACCGCGTGCTGAACTGGCTCGCCTACGGCTACATCTATTTCTTCCGCGGCACGCCGCTGCTGGCCCAGCTCTTCCTGGTCTATTACGGCCTCGGTGCGTTCCGGCCGCAGCTGGAAGCGGTCGGTCTCTGGTGGTTCTTCCGCGATGCCTGGTTTTGCGGCGTCTTCGCCATGACCATCAATACGGCGGCCTATCAGGCCGAAATCCTGCGCGGCGCCATTGAAAGCGTGCCACACGGCCAGCGCGAGGCGGCCGATGCACTGGGCATCCACCGGATCATCGCTTTCCGCAAGATCATCCTGCCGCAGGCCTTCATCGTGGCGCTGCGCCCCTATGGCAACGAGATCATCCTGCTGATCAAGGGCTCGGCGGTCGTTGCCATCATCACCGTGCTCGACCTGATGGGCGAGACGCGTTATGCCTTCTCGCGCACCTTCGACTACCAGACCTATCTGTGGGCAGCGATCTTCTATCTCACGATCGTGGAAGCCCTGCGCCATCTCTGGGGCTGGATCGAGCGCCGACTGACGCGCCACCTGAAGCGCTGAAGAAACTTGGCAGCACTCTCCTGATGTTGCTGCCAACTTATTGAAATCAAAAACAAATAGCGCTTTTATGCGATATCTGTCAAGCTTCCGTTAACCACGGCATGATCTAATATCATGCTGCGCTAATAAGCGCGGAGTGGGAACAAGAAGAAGTGAGACAACATGCACAAGGACATGGAAAAGCAACTTAAGGGTTACGGGCTGACGACGGCCCAGATCCTCTACCGCATGCCGGATCATCCGGCCTTTCTTCAGACCTATATCTGGCAGGACTACGACCTCGCTCCGGACTTTCCGGAAATGCATGGTTTCCTGAAGTTCTGGCAGGAGAAACTGGACGGGCCGCTGCATTCGGTGCGTTACATTCACCGCAGGCTCATTTCGGCAACGGAGTGGCGCTCTCTTAAGGGCGAATTCATATTGCACTGAAAATGCAGTTGCGATGGTAAGCTGTGGGCTCTAAAACGCCCGCATGAACAAAAAGAAGATCGACGAAGAGGCTCTCGCGGAAGCCTATAACCGCGCTCTTGCGCTTGAAAAAGCTGGCGACATCGATGCGGCCGTGGAGGCCTATCAGGAAGTCCTGGCCATCGATCCCGAAGATCACGGCGGCGCGGCGGTGCGTATTGCCTCCATGGGCCGCGGCGAAACGCCTGTTCGAGCGCCGGACGCCTATGTCGAAACTCTCTTCGATCAGCATGCCGAAGTCTTCGAGGATGTGCTAGTGGAACAGCTCGGCTATCATGTGCCGATGCTCGTGCGCCAGCGCCTGCAGGATTTGAAGCTCGGCCCTTTCAAGCGCATGCTCGATCTCGGCTGCGGTACGGGCCTGACCGGCAGCGCGCTGAATGACCTCTGCGAGGAGATGATCGGCATCGATATCTCCGAAAACATGGTCGTCATCGCCGATGAGAAGGAAGTCTATGAGACGCTCTTCGTCGCCGAGGTCGAGGATTTCCTCGACGACAATGAAGAGGATCCTTTCGATCTGATCACCGCGACCGACGTGCTGCCCTATCTCGGCGCGCTGGAGCCGCTGTTCTTCGGCGCTGCCGAGAACATGAATGCCGGCGGCATCTTCATCTTCTCCTCGGAAACCCTGCCCGAAAGGCTGGCGGACGGCCGCCCCTATATGGTCGGTCCGCACCAGCGCTTCATCCACACCGAGACCTATATCCGCGAGCGCCTGGCCGCCACCGGCTTCGAGCTCATCGAGATGATGGAGATCAACGTGCGCATGCAGGAGGGCCAGCCGAGCCCCGGCCATCTGGTGACGGCGCGTTATAACGGCTGAACGTGCATCTGGCATTTTACGGGCGCCTTGCTAATTTCCTGACCTGATCTCTTCAGGAAAAGGTCAACGCATGGCGCTCGTTCTCTACCAGCATCCGCTTGCCTCCTTCTGCCACAAGGTGCTGATCGCGCTCTACGAGAACGGGACGCCCTTCGAGAACCGCTTCGTCGATCTCGCCGACGAGCAATCGAGCGCCGACCTCCTGCGCTTCTGGCCAGTCGGCAAGATCACCATCCTGCGCGATGAGACGCGCGACAGCACGATTCCCGAAACCAGCATCATCATCGAATATCTGGACCGGCATTATCCCGGCCCGGTTTCGCTCGTACCCGAGGAAACCAATGCCGGCCTGCAGGTCCGCCTCTGGGATCGCTTCTTCGATCTCTATGTGCAGGTGCCGATGCAGAAGATCGTCATAGACCGGATACGCCCGGAAGGTTCGGCCGATCCGCACGGCGTCAACGAAGCGCGCGCCATGCTGTCTCTCGCCTATGACATGGTGGAAAAGCAGATCGACGGCAACGCCTGGATCACCGGCGACGCCTTCACCATGGCCGATTGCGCCGCCGCACCGGCACTATTCTATGCGAAAACGCTGGCGCCCTTCACCGAGAAACGCCCGGGGCTGGAAGCTTATTACCGCCGCCTCCTCGAGCGCCCCTCCTTCGCCCGCGCACTGAAAGAGGCGCTGCCCTATTTCAAGTTCTACCCCTACACGGAAAATCTGCCGGACGAGTTCCGGCCGCAGGAATAGCGGGCGCCTGCCTTGCTAGTGAGCGTTCGAGTAGCCGGCCTGCCGGGACGGATGGGCCTGCGCAAATTCCGGCATGTCGAAGCAGCGCTTCCCAAGCGCCGCCACGGCCGGAAAGGCAGAGAGGTCAATCTTGTTGAACTCGGCCAAGACGATCTGGCCGGCGATGCAGATATCGGCAATACCGGGGATCTCGCCCAGCGCAAAGGGTGTGGGCGGGCGCCGGGTGAGCAGGCGCTCGTAGGTCGCAAGTCCCTCCGTCGTCCAATGCCGGCACCATGTCTCGATCGCGGATGCATCCGCGCCGAATGCCTGGCCGAGATGTTTGCGCACGCGCGGCACGATCAGCGGGTGCGCATCGGCGACGGCGACCAGCGCCAACGACCGGGCATAGGCTTTTTCCCTGGCATCCTCGGGCATCAGGCGCGGCTGCGGATGGATATCGTCGAGATATTCCATGATCGCCAGCGACTGAAAGACGCGATGGCCATCGTGAACCAGCGTGGGCACGACATGCTCGGCGTTCACTTCGGCATAAGCAGCATCGAACTGACGCCCGGAGAGAATATCGATTTCGATTTCCTCGAAAGGCAGTTTCTTCAGGGCAAGCGCGACGCGGACGCGAAAAGCCGCGTTTGAGCGCCAGAAGCCGTAGAGTTGAATGGTCATGGGAGTGATCCGCTCTGATTGAATGCCAGGTCTCGCGATGATGCGAACCTGCCATTATCTAGCGGATGATCCGCCCTCGCGCCATTGCAGCGACGCAATGTCACTTGTAGGCATTCAGGTGCCCGCGTTCCGAAAGGCGACGAATGGCGAGCCTAATGCCCGCCATCGCTACCGAGGATCGCCGAAAGCAGCCGCCCTTCGAGCTCTGCCAATGCCGGATTGCCATGGCGGCGCGGGTGCGGATAGGGAATGGCGAGATCGAGCGCGATGCGGCCCTCTTCCAGTACGATCACCCGGTCGGCGAGATGGACGGCTTCGCTGACATCATGGGTGACGAGCACAGTGGTGCATCCGAGTTCGCGCCAGACGCGGTTCAACAATTGCTGCATGCTGATGCGGGTCAAGGCATCGAGCGCACCGAGCGGTTCATCGAGCGCCAGAATGCCCGGCTTGCTGACGAGCGCGCGGGCGAGCGCCACGCGCTGTCGCTGGCCGCCCGAAAGACGCGCCGGCCACTCGCCGGCCTTTTCGGCGAGCTGCACTTCATCGAGCACGGCCCTCGCTTCCTCACGCGCCCGCTTCTTCTCGACGCCTTCGCCGAGACCGACGACGACATTGTCGGCGACGCTGAGCCAGGGCAAAAGCCGTGGTTCCTGGAAGACGATGCGGGCATTCGGCTGCGTCTCGCTGCCATCAGCGCCTTCGAAGTGTAGATCGCCCGACGTAGGTTTATCGAGGCCCATCAGGATGCGCAGCAGCGTGCTCTTGCCACAGCCGCTCTTGCCGATAACAGCGACGAACTGGCCAGCCGGTATATGCAGATTGATGCCGCGCAGCACCCGGTTGGCGCCAAAGCTCTTTTCAAGACCGGAAAGTGTGATGGCCGCAGCGCCTTCACCGGCGGCAACCGGCTGGTTCTCGGAGAATTCTACAGCTTCGGCGGCATGAAAACGTTCGTGCGTGACGACGGTCATGGCTTCAACTCCTACTTGGCGTAAGCCGGATTCCACTTGAGCGTCTGACGCTCCAGCGCGCGGGCGACGACATCGGCGAGCTTGCCGAGCACCGCATAGATGACGAGCGCCAGCACCACGACATCGGTCATCATGAATTCGCGGGCATTGTTGGCCATGTGGCCGATGCCAGCGGAGGCGGCGATCGATTCCGAGACGATCAGCGTCAGCCACATGATGCCGAGCGCGTAGCGAAGGCCCACGAAGATCGATGGCAGCGCGCCGGGGAAGATCACCTTGCGGAACAGCGTCCAGCCGCTCATGCCATAGACCTTGCCCATCTCGATCAGGTCGCGATCGACATTGCGCACGCCATGATAGGTGTTGAGATAGACGGGAAAGAGCACGCCGAGTGAGGTGAGGAACAGTTTCGATTCCTCGCCGATGCCGAACCAGAGGATGACGAGCGGGATCATCGCCAGATGCGGAATGGTGCGCAGCATCTGCAGCGTCGTATCCGTCAGCTGTTCCGAGAGCTTCGAGACGCCATTGGCAATGCCGAGCAGGAAGCCGATGGAACCGCCGACGAGAAGGCCGGCAAAGGCGCGCGCCGCGCTGACCAGTACGTCCTCAGGCAATTGCCCCGAGATCGTCGTCGTCCAAAAGGCAGAGGCGACATCGGCCGGAGACGGCATGATGCGTGAGGAAATCCAGCCGACCGAACAGCCGAGCTGCCAGAGTGCGATGATCGCAACCGGCACCAGATAGGGCAGCAGCTTGTCGCCGCCGGGCAGCGGCAGGCGGAAACCCGCCCTACCCTCACGCGTCTCGGCGGCAGCCCGCGCAAACGGCGTATCGAAAGTCGACATGGATATCTTCCTCGCGCTTCGGTTCTGAGCAATTCCGGCTAAGCTGTGCGGGGCTTCGTGTCCGGAACTGCGTTGGGAAAAGCGGCCCCGATCAGGAGCCGGAAACGACCTTCAGGTTGCCGCCATGGCTACCGCCGGCAAAAACCTTCTTGCGGCCGAACTCGTTGTTGAAGCTCAGGCGCTGTTCGTCCCTCTCGATACCGAGTTCCGGGAACAGCAGTTCGGCGACGCGATAGGCCTCTTCCAGGTGCGGATAGCCGGAGCCGATGACTGTATCGATGCCGACCTCCTGATATTCGCGCAGACGCGCGGCAACGGTCTTCGGCGAGCCGACGAGCGCAGTGCCGGCACCGGCGCGCACCAGGCCGATACCGGCCCAGAGGTTCGGGGAGACTTCGAGCTTGTCGCGGCGACCGCCATGGAGGGCTGCCATGCGCTTCTGGCCGACCGAGTCGGATTCCTTGACGAAGCGTTCCTGCGCCTCAGCGATCGTCTCGTCATCGAGATGGCGGATCAGGCGGTCAGCGGCTTCCCATGCTTCCTCGTCCGTCTCGCGTACGATGAAGTGCAGGCGGATGCCGAAGGAAACGTCACGGCCCTTGCCGGCAGCGGCAGCGCGCACCTTCTGCACCTTTTCGGCTACCTGTGCCGGCGGTTCGCCCCAGGTCAGGTACTTGTCGACGCGGCCGACGGCGAAATCGATGCCGGCATCCGAAGAGCCGCCGAAATAGAGCGGCGGGCGTGGCGACTGTACAGAGGGGAAGCCGAGGCGGGCATCCGTCGCTTTGATGTATTTGCCGTCATAGCTGGCGACACCCTTTTCGAGCAGTTCTTCAAAGACATGGAAGAACTCGTCGGCATGGGCGTAACGCTCATCATGCTCCAGATGGATGCCATCGCCGGCAAGCTCGGCGGGGCTGCCGCCAACCACGATGTTCAGCAGCAGGCGGCCGTTGGAGATGCGATCGAGCGTCGTCGCAAGGCGGGCATAATAGGCAGGTGACGCGGTACCCGGGCGGATCGCCACCAGGAACTGCAGCTTTTCGGTCCGCGCTGCCAGCGCCGAAGCCATCACGAAGGATTCCTCGCAGGCGACACCGGTCGGCAAGAGCACGCCGGAATAGCCAAGGCGGTCGACGGCCTGGGCGATCTGCGTCAGGTAGCCGATCTCAGGGGCGCGGTTGAGATCGGTGGAGCCGAGATAGGTGCCGTCACCTGAGGTCGGGATGAACCAGAGGAAATTGATCGGGTCGGATGAAGCGGTCATAAGCGCATTCCTTTCTTATAACTGTCTGAAATCGGCGGTGCGGCTGTCAGTTCGCCCAGCGGCTGTCAGCTCGCCTTCGGGTGCCAGACGATATCGCTGACCTTGAGCTGCTTCGGCACGATCTTGAGCTTGTAGAAATCGTCGGCGAGCGCCTGCTGATAGGTGAGCGCGGCATCCGGCACGAGAGAGATCTTGCCGAGATCGGCCTGGCTGCGGGTGAGCGTGACGCGGGTGATATCGGCAGGTACGCCGGTGATCTGGGCCAGCGCCTTCACCGTGTCGTCAAGATTGGCCTGGGCGGCCGCGCCGATCTTGGCGAGCTCATCGATCACATCGACGATCACTTCGGGATTGGCGCCGGTAAAGGTACCGTTGCCGAGGAAATAGCCCCAGTTGTCGAGCAGGCCTTCGGAGGTCGTCAGCACCCGCGTCTGCGGATCGGCTTCGGCCACCGCAAAGAACGGGTCCCAGATCGCCCAGGCATCGATGCTGCCGGTCTTGAAGGCGGCTCCCGCATCCGGCGGCGGCAGATCGACTTCGGTAATATCGGCAAGCGAAAGCCCGGCCTTGGCGAGCACCTTGAGCGCAAAATTATGAGCGCTGGAGCCACGCTTATAGGCAATTTTCTTACCCCTCAGATCCTCGAGTTTCTGGATTGGCGAATCCTTCTGGACGAGAAGCCCATGGAAGGCGGCAGGGCCGCGATAGGCGCCGACATAGAGAAGATCGCCACCGGCTGCCTGAGCAAAGAGCGGCGGCACATCGCCGGAAACGCCGAAATCCAGCGCTCCGGCACCCACGGCTTCGAGCAGCGGCGGGCCTGACGTGAACTCATTCCACTCGACGCTGACGCCCTTGGCCTCAAGCCGCTTTTCCAGCGCGCCCGAGGCCTTGGCGAGTGGCAGCACGCCGAACTTCTGCCAGCCGATGCGAAGCGTCGTGGCCGCAGCCTTTGCGGAGCGAACCTGCGGCAGGATGGTGGCGGCGGCCGCAGCGCCGAATAGGCCGAGCGTTTGTCTGCGAGTGAACATGAAATCTCTTCTCCGTTCTGGTGGCTTTCGGCCGTTCCTGCTGCGAACCAATGTCGCGAACCGGTCGCGCCTGATCATGCGGAGATACTGACATAGACGACTAATTAGATCGACAATATCAATTTGCTATTCTAACTCGGTCAGGAGAATAATTTTCCCCGGTTCCACGGCATGGGTACGCTCCCATGCCGCGGTCGCAGGACCCTGCCCCAGCGCCCACCCCAAACTACAGGAGAGATCATCTCGCCCGGCGGCTATCAGCTCGCCCGGGGGCTGACGAAGTCAGCTACCTCGGCGGCAGACTTGGTCAGCTCGCCTTCGGACGCCAGACGATATCGCCGGTGGTCAGCTTCTTCGGCACGATACCGAGATTGTAGAACTCGTCGGCCAGCGCCTGCTGATAAGAGGCCGCCGCATCGCTCACCGTCGTCACGCTGCCGAGATCGGCGCCGGGGCGCTGCAGCGTCACCCGCGTCACTTCGGCGGGAACACCTGTTATTTCCGAAAGCTCCTTGACCGTCGCCTCGAGATTGTCCTGCGCCGAGCGGCCGACCTTGGCGAGCTCATCCAACACGTTGACGATGACCGTGCCATTCTCGTCGGTGAAATCCTTGTTGGCGAGGAAGAAGCTGTAGGAATCGACGATACCTTCCGCCGTCGTCAGGATGCGCGTATCGGGATCGGCCTCGGCGATAGCGAGATAGGGATCCCAGATCGACCAGGCATCGATGCTGCCATTCTTGAAGGCGGCTGCCGCATCCGGCGGCGCAAGATCGACCTGCTGGACATCCTCGGGCTTCAACCCCGCCTTACGCAAGGCCTTGACGGTTACGTTATGGGCGCTTGAACCGCGCTTGAAGGCAACCTTCTTGCCCTTCAGATCTTCCAGCGACTTGATCGGCGAATCCTTGCGAACGAGGATCGCCGAGCCCGCCGGGCTGCCGCGGTAGACGCCGACATAATAGAGCGCACCACCTGCCGCCTGCGCAAAGAGCGGCGGCACGTCGCCCGTCGCACCGAAATCAAGCGCGCCAGCGCCGAGCGCTTCGAGCAACGGCGGGCCGGACGTGAATTCCGACCAGCTCACCGTGATCCCCTGATCGGCAAGCCGCTTTTCCAAGGCACCGCGACGCTTGGCGAGCGCCAGCACGCCATTCTTCTGCCAGCCGATGCGAAATTCCGTTGCGGCAGCACGGGCCGGCTTGACGGACGGCAGAATGGCCGTGGCTGCGGCAGCTCCGAAAAGCCCCAGCGTTTGTCGACGTGTGATCATCTCTATCCCCTTTTCTGGCAGGCCGGCGCTCCTGCTGCGCTGGCCGGTCCGTTTCGATAGATTGATGATGATTTAGTCTATAAATTAGATCGACAACTAAATTTATCATATTCGCGATATCTGAAACTTTCCCGACCCCGTTTCGTCCGGCTTGGAGAAATTTTGTTCCAAGAGAGGTCGCTTCTCTTTTGTCAGTGGCTTTCCGTCATCAGCCGTTTCCGCTAATCCTCGGAGCCTGTTTGCAAGCAGTTATGGAGGACAGCATATGGCGAAAGTCGCTTTCATCGGTCTCGGTGTCATGGGTTTCCCGATGGCGGGGCATCTGAAGACAAAGGGCGGCCACGATGTCACCGTCTATAACCGTACGGCCGAAAAGGCGGCCGCTTGGGCGGAAAAGTTCTCAGGCAAGTCGGCCCCTACCCCTGCCGAAGCTGCCGAGGGCGCCGATTTCGTCTTCGTCTGCGTCGGCAATGACGACGATCTCCGCCAGGTGACTTCAGGTGAAAACGGTGTGCTCAAGACCATGAAGCCTGGCTCGGTGCTGATCGACAACACGACGGCCAGCGCCGAAGTCGCCCGCGAACTCTATGAAGCCGCCAAGGCAAAGGGCGTCGACTTCATCGACGCTCCCGTCTCCGGCGGTCAGGCAGGTGCTGAAAACGGTATGTTGACCGTCATGTGCGGCGGCGATGGAGCCGTCTTCGAAAAGGCAAAACCCGTCATCGACGCCTATGCCCGTATGGTCGGCCTCATGGGTCCGGCCGGTTCCGGCCAGCTCACCAAGATGATGAACCAGATCTGCATCGCCGGCATCGTCCAGGGCCTCGCCGAAGCCGTGCATTTCGGCAAGCGCGCCGGCCTCGATATCGAAAAGGTGGTCGACGTCATCTCCAAGGGGGCGGCCGGTTCCTGGCAGATGGAAAACCGTCACAAGACCATGAACCAGGGCAAATATGACTTCGGCTTCGCTGTCGACTGGATGCGCAAGGATCTCGGCATCGTGCTGACCGAAGCCCGCAACAACGGCGCCAAGCTGCCGCTGACGGCCCTTGTCGACCAGTTCTACGGCGATGTCCAGGCGCTCGGCGGCAACAGGTGGGACACGTCCTCACTGCTCGCCCGTCTCGAAAAATGACCAAGCCCTGTCAATGATCTCGCCATCTTCGAGTGCAGCAGAGCTGATCGCGCATCTTCAGACGCTGCGCTCTGAAGACAATATCGCCGGCATGGCGCGCTTCGGCATCGTTACCGCGACCGCCATCGGCATCTCCAATCCTGATCTGCAGAGGATCGCCCGGCTCGCAAAGAAGGATCACATCAGAGCGAAAGCGCTCTGGGCAAGTGGCATCCGCGAAGCGCGGTTGCTGGCGCTCTACACGTTCGATCCGAAAAGTCTGACGGAAGCCGAGGCCCGCACACTTGTCGTCGACTTCAACTCCTGGGAAATCGTCGATTGCGCCGCCGACCTCTTCATCGAGGCGAAACTCGACGCGCTGATCCCGGACTTTGCCGCTGACGAGCGTGAATTCGTCAGGAGAACCGCCTTCGCGATGATCGCCGGTGCGGCCGTACACTGGAAGAAGGACCCGGATGAAAGCTTGCTAACCTACCTGCCGCTGATCGAAGCGCATTCCACCGATAACAGAAACTTCGTCCGCAAGGCCGTCAACTGGGCGCTCCGCAACATCGGCAAGCGCAACCGCGCCTGCCATGGTCAGGCGCTCGCCTTCGCCGAACGCCTCGCCGCAAGCACGGACAAGACGGCTCGCTGGATCGGCAAGGATGCGGTCAGGGAACTGACGAGCGAAAAACTGCTGGCCCGGCTCGTCTAACGCGCACGGAGCAATTCCAGCAAAACTGTGCCGCGGTTTTGCGGTAACACTTGCATGGAACAAAGCCTTATTGTGCTGCGATCGCGGCCCCTGTCGTAACGATCTGATGCTGCTTGGACTTCTCGACGAGGAAATCGATCAGCGCCCGCACCGCCGGCGGCATGCCCTTGGTCGTTGTGAAGACCAGATAGAACTGGCTCTCCACCGTTTGCCACTCCGGCAGCACGCGAACCAGCCGGCCGGACTGGAGATCCGACGCGCAGGCATGTTCAAGGATGAGCCCGTAGCCTACACCTGCCCGCGCAGCATCGAGGATAGCCGTCATGCTGCGGCAGGTGAGCCGTGGCTGATGGCGCACGACCTTCTTCTCGCCATCAGGCCCAACCAGCTCCCAGGTATGGAAGGACATCCAGGTGGTCATGGCAAGCGTCGGCGCATTGCCGAGATCGTCGACGCAGCCGAGTTCGCCCATGCGCTCGATGAGCGAGGGGCTGGCGACGAGGATGCGCCGCGCCCGGTCGAGCTTGCGCATCATCAGGCTCGTCTGTGTTTCCGGCTCGCTCGCCGCACGGACTTCGACATCGATGCGCTCGTTGATGAGGTCTGTGCGCCGGTCGGAACCGATGATCTGCAGCTTGATCTTGGGGTAGCGCTCCAGGAATTCCGGCAGCACGGCTCCGAGCGAAATATCGATGAGACCGAGCGGGCAGCCCATGCGCACGATCCCCTGCGGATCGGACTGGGCCTCCGTGACGATCGACTTGGCTCGATCGGCCTCTCTCAGAATCGTCTGACACTGCTCATAGAAGGCCTGACCGATCTCCGTCACCCGGAAATGACGCGTGGAGCGCTCGATCAGCCTGGCGCCGAGGCAATCCTCCAGACGGCTGACGCGCCTGCTCAGCTTGGAGCGGGGTATTTTTAATGTTCGACTTGCGGATGCAAAACCACCGCTGGAGACGACGGCAGCAAAATAGAAATAGTCGTTAAGATCGTCCATTATCGAAACCTACCCGAGAGTAGTAGTGAATGCCAGCCTCTGAAATGCTTATAGCGCCTCACCTGTCACGTTACAGTCACATTATTGGCATCGATTCCCGAGGAATAGAACCTATCCAGACGCGTAGTTCATCGGATGAATCTGTGCAACGAAAAGGTGTATATCGCGCAATAAAATAGGGCGCGATTGATCGGAGGCAACGAATACACGAATAATTTCTAAATGTGCTCGACGTCGGGAAAAATCAGGAGGAAAGCCTGCTGAAACCGGTAAGCGTGGCGGCGCTCCTGGCTTAGCACCGGCTTCCAACTGCAAAGGACTGGCCCAGCAGGGAAAACCGGACCAGTCCCTCGTTACTGATCGGAGGTCATTCTGATCAGAAACTCGTGGGTTGGGAGACCCCCGGCATGAAGCCGGGGGTTCCGTCGTTCAGATTAGAACGAGCGCTGCAGACGGAAGTAACCGGTCGTGACGTCGTCGCCATCTTCCGGATCCAGGTACTGGACGGAAGCCTTGGCGTAGAAGTTGTCAACGATCTGGTAGTCAACCGTCAGACCGACCTTCCAGGCATCGCCGAGACCTTCGAAGTCGTCAGCAACACCGGTCGTGACCGGGGTACCATAGTAGTTGCCATAGTACTGAACACCAGGAGTGATCTTCAGCTTGTCAGTTGCCTTGATGGCGTATTCGGCAGCAACTGCCCATTCAGCCTGCGAGTAGTAGGAGTTCGGGCCGCTGGAGTAGACAGCAGCGAGGCCGAGCGTGCCCGGGCCGAGTTCAGCCGTACCCATAGCGCGGATTGCGCCGTCTTCGTTGTCGAAGTCCCAGCCGCCGGTGATCTGGTAGCTGAAGGCACCAGCCGTGCCGCCGATGCCGAAGGCAACGCCAACGTTGTTCGGAGCTTCGCCGGTCTTGAAGACACCGTCTTCCAGTTCGTCGACGCTGAGGCCAGCGTAGAATGTGCCAGTTTCGTACTGATAACGGATCGAGTTATGCAGCGTTACGACAGAACCGATATCGTCCGTTTCGCCGGAGAGACCATCGTCCCACCAGGAGTAGAAGAGACCAGCGCGGAAGCCCGCGACGTCGAGGTAAGCGGAGTCGAGGATCGTTTCCTGGCTGGACGCGTTGTCAGCATTGGCCTGGAGAACGATAACGCCGGTGAGCGGACCGTATTCGGTGTCGCTCTTAGCCGTGAACTGAACCTGACCACGGGTTACAGCATCCCAGCTCGAATCGTTGGTGGCGCTGGTGCCACCGGCGTTCGGGCCAACGTTAACCTGGAAACGGATGTAGCCTTCGATCTTCAGGCAGGTTTCCGTGCCCGGGATGTAGAAGTAGCCGGTGCCGTAAGCGTCGCAGACGCGAACATATTCAACCGGCTCCGGCTCGGCAGCAACGATTGCGTCTGCTGCGAGTACCGGGGTCGATGCAGCAAATGCTGCTGCCGACGCAAGCAATACCATCTTGATGTTCATTGTAGAATTCCACTCCTTTGTCGATCGGGGCTTTACCCTGTCTCCGAAGATCCAAAGCCGACCCGTTTGAACAGCCTCACGGCGTGCGGATCGATCGAACCGCCGAACGTTCATCCCACAGACATCTGACTGTAGCAATTCGTGAAGGGTGCCAACCCACAGATCGAGCATGCTTTCTGCGTGAGGCGTGGTTTTTATACAACAATTTCAAGGGGATAAATAGATAACGCACAAATGCCGCTGCGGTAACCAGTGGCTATCGCAAGCGGCCGAAATGCTCCTCCCAAGGCACCGCAAAAAAGGAGCAAAGCTCAAACGTTTTCGCGAAGCAACCGAACTCTAGCGCCGGCTAAGGACTATATAAAGATGGGAGATTAGGACATAGTGTCCTGAAATCGAACCTAATGGTGCAGATAGCGACCATTAATCGATTTGAGGCCTACTTTTTGTTGTGGAAACAACCATAGGCACGCGTTTTGGCGTCGCTTAAACGTTTCGCCAACAGCACAAAAAATCGTGCACAGCGCGATATTGCGCTGCACGGACATTATAAAAGTGTTCCAGACACCCCCGGACCACCCTTCTGAATCGGCACCCGTGCCTCCCAACGCTTGGGCCAATTCATAGCTTGCGTGGCTTCGCATAGTTCCATGACAGGAAGATTACAATTTGGAAAGGTTTCGCGCCGCCGTCAAGTGGCTGGTGCTTCACGAGCACCCTCAGAAGTCACAGATGAACTTCTGAGTCTCCCTGCCCAGCTTACCTGAGCAGTCTCCAGAGGAGCTTCTGCTTCCTCACCAGCGGGCGCGATTCGTTCGCGCCTGCCTTAAATCATATGCGCTGTCTTGAAAGCGCCTGCCCGACTCAGTCCTCGTTGGACTTGGCGTTTTCGAGAAGCATGTAGTCTAGCGGCAGCTGGGTCGAATACTTGATCTGTTCCATCGCGAAGGCAGACGAGACGTCGCGAATCTCGATCTTGGCGATCATCCGCTTATAGAAGGCGTCATAGGCGGCGATATCGGGCACGACGACGCGCAGCAGATAGTCCACATCGCCGCTCATCCGGTAGAATTCGACCACTTCGGGGAATTCCGCCACGACTTCGGAGAAGCGGCGGAGCCACTCGATGGAATGGGTCGCGGTGCGGATCGACACGAAGACCGTGACCTTGGTATTGACCTTTTCCGGATCGAGGATCGCCACCCGGCGCTTGATGACGCCGTCTTCCTCCATTTTCTGGATACGCCGCCAGCAGGGCGTCGTCGAAAGCCCGACCTTCTTGGCGAGGTCGGCAACGGCGAGCGTCGAATCTTCCTGAAGCAGGCGCAGTATCTTTCGGTCGAGGCGATCCATACGAAACTAAGTCCCTTTCGAATTATTTTCTTTGTATAGCGCGATTCCGGCCGACGAAAAGAATTTTGTTTCAGAAGGCAAGCATTTTGATTCGCCGGCGCAACTCAGGAAGCAGTTCTTCTTCGAACCACTGGTGTCGCTTGATCCAGCCGGTATTGCGCCAGCTCGGATGCGGCAGCGGAAGAATCAGAGGCTTGCCCGGCGCTGCCAGGCTGTCATGCCATGCCCGTACCGTCTCGGTCATATTCTCACGCCTCATAGCCCCCATATGCCAGGCCTGCGCATAGCCGCCGACGGCAAGAACCAGCTCGATCTGCGGCATGGCCGAAAGCACGCGATCCCGCCAGATCGGCGCGCATTCACGCCGCGGCGGCAGGTCGCTGCCCTTGGCATCATAGCCGGGAAAACAGAAGCCCATCGGCACGATCGCGAATCGATCCCGGTCGTAGAAGGCCGGCCGGTCCACCTGCAGCCACTGCCGCAGCCGGTCGCCGGAAGCATCGTCGAATGGCAGACCGCTTTCATGCACGCGCAGCCCCGGCGCCTGGCCCGCAATCAGCACGCGGGCGCGCGACGAGAGCACGGCAACCGGCCGCGGCTCGTGCGGCAGCCAATCCTCGATGCCGCGCAGCGGCGCATCGCGACAGATCCGGCAGGCGGCAATCTCGGCCCGCAGCCCATCCAGTCGGTCCTCGCTCAGCGCACTATTCATTACCATCCCGTCCATCCGCCGATCAGCCGCTGCAGGCCGGAGCTTTCATGCCGGGCCTGATCCCTGACATCGCGCGGCATTTTGAAATGGCCGGCCCAGAGCCCGAGCTTTTGCGTCCTCGCCTGCCCTTCCTCCTGCTGATAGCCGCCATAGGAAACCGCCATCCCGGAAGCCACCATGCGCGCATTAATATTGCCGGCATTGTTTCGGCAAGTGACCAGCAGCCGGTCGTAGCGATCGCGCTCGTTTCCACCGCATTGCGTAGCTTTGTCAGAAACCAGTTGCTGAAGCGCCTGTTGCGCCCGCCTGCCGCAGGCCCAGCCCTGCTCCTGCCGCTCGCAAGTCTGCGACAATTCCGGTGCGTCGATGCCTTTCAGCCGCATGCGCTCACCATCAAGAACGAGGCTATCGCCATCGGCGGCGTGAAAAGCGCCCTGGTGCTGGATGTCGGGCCTGTCATTCAGCTTGGCAGCAATTAATGCAACGAGAGCAAGAAAAGCCAGCGCGGTTGCACCGTCTCGGGTCAACACAAGAAGCCGTGCCACGCTTTTGCCTCCTTGCAAAACAAACCCTTGGCAAAGATGGCAAACATCTTCTTAAGACTTTCCGGTTAAGCTCTTATTCATCTGCGGGACAAATTTCAACGTGCACATGAGTACCGGCGTCAGCACATCGACCGACAAGATCATTGTCGACAAATCGCGCGGCCACCGCAACAAGGCGGTTTCCAAGGCCGTGCGGCAGACACGCGAACGCCTGCAGTCCGGCCATGCCTCCAGCTCTGCCTTCGATCGTGATGTGCTGCAGATGTATATCACTGCGGTCCTGCAGGGTGCGGCAATCATGCCGCTTTTCGTCATCATCGTTGCAGCACTCGGCACCTATTTCACCGAGGATGCGAGCCTGTTCTTCTGGGCGTTGCTAACGCTGACCTGCCATGCCGCCAATATTCTTCTGGCCCGCCGCGCCAGGAAACAGGAAATTACCGCAGAAACTGTGCGCCGCTGGCGCAACCTGTTGCTGGCAGGCCAGTTCCTGATCGGCTGCTGCTGGGCGGTCTTTGCCCTGCAGGGCTGTTCGGCCTGCGAACCCTCGAGCTTCACGCTCTATAAGGGTGCCACGCTGCTGATCGCGCTGTCGGTCACGACCATGTCGAATTTCATGCTGACGCGCGCCGTGCTCGTCGGCTTTGCGCCTGCTGTCGTGGCACTTGCCGCAAAAAGCGGCCTGTCGCGCGATATTCTGGAACTCTCCCTGACCGTCGTCTTCACCATGACGGTGGTCTTCTTCAATTACATCAGCGACCGGCTCTTCCAGTTCAGCCTGAGGATCCTTTCCTTCCAGTCGGAAAAGGATGATCTGATCGCCGAGCTGGAAGTGGCCAAATCCATGTCGGACGAGGCTCGCCGCCGTGCCGAGGAGGCAAACCTCGCCAAGTCGCGCTTCCTCGCCTCCATGTCGCATGAGCTGCGCACGCCGCTGAATGCCATCCTCGGCTTCTCCGAAGTCATGTCGGCAGAGGTCATGGGGCCGCTCGCAAATCCGACCTATAAGGAATATGCTGGCGATATCCATCGCTCCGGCCAGCATCTGCTCGATCTCATCAACGAAATCCTCGATCTCTCGCGCATCGAAGCCGGCAAGTATGAGTTGAGCGAAGAGGCGATTTCTCTGCTCGATATAACAGAGGACTGCATCGGCATGGTGCAACTTCGCGCTCGCGCCAAGAACATCGCCATCCACGATCAGGTCGAGCGCCAGCTCCCGGCGATCTGGGCGGATGAGAAATCCATGCGCCAGGTCGTGCTTAATCTACTTTCCAATGCCGTGAAATTCACGCCTCAGGGTGGAGAAATAAACGTCAAGGTTGGCTGGACGGCTGGCGGCGGCCAGTACATCTCCATCAAGGATAATGGGCCCGGCATTCCCGAAGACGAAATCCCGATCGTGCTGTCGGCCTTCGGTCAGGGTTCGATCGCCATCAAGAGTGCCGAACAGGGCACCGGCCTTGGCCTGCCGATCGTTCAGGCGATCCTTGCCAAACATGACGGTCAGTTCATCCTGAAATCCAGGCTGCGCGAAGGCACCGAAGTCATCGCCATCCTGCCGGCCAAGCGCGTGTTGCAGAGCATCCCGGCCGTGGAAGAAGCTCAGCCGGTCACCAAGAAGCGCCGCAGCTTCGCTTAGTCATCCCATAATTTAAAAGAACAGATGCCTGATGATGACGAAGCCGAGATAAAGGCAGCAGGCGGCGATCATGCAGGTGACGGCGAAGGAGCCGAGATCCTTGGCATGTTTGCCGACGATGGAAATCTCGGGTGAAATCCGGTCGATCACTTCCTCGACCGCCGTATTCATCGCCTCGATGGAAAAGAGCCCGAGGAAAAGCACCGTCGTGATGACGAATTCAGTGGCATCCGCACCGACGAGAAAAAGCACAATCAGCGCTACGGCGAAGAAGCCGAGCTCCTGCCGGAAGGCCGATTCCCTGAAGACCCGCAGGAAGCCTGCCCAGGAATAGCTGGCCGCTGCCACGAAATGGCGAAATCCCGTTTCCTTGGTCACGGCAGGTTTCGTCAAAGGCGCCTCGTTTCCTCCACGCCGGTCTTTTTGCCGACGCTTTCATTTATGAGCGGATACGCAGATACCGTTTCCCCGATCTCAGCGCAAGCAATGCGCTGGTCGGGTGGCGGCTCCGACCGCATCAATGCTTGCCGGAAACGCCGGCCTGACTGAAAGTCGCCATGCCGGAATGGCAGGCGGCAGCCGCTTTGACGATGCCGGCCGCAAGCGCTGCCCCCGTGCCCTCGCCAAGCCGCATGCCGAGCGCCAGAAGCGGCGTCTTGCCGAGCTGTTCGATGGCGCGCAGATGCCCCGGCTCGGCCGAGACATGGCCGATCAGGCAGTGGTCGAGGGCAGATGGATTGGCTGCCCGCAGGATTGCGCCGGCAGCCGTCGCCGTATAACCGTCGATCAGCACCGGAATGCGCTCCATGCGCGCCGCAAGGATCGCGCCCGCCATCGCCGCGATCTCGCGTCCGCCGAGCCGGCGCATGATTTCCAAGGGATCGTCGAGGTGATCGCTGTGCAGTTCCACGGCGCGCTCGACGGCATCGATCTTGCGCTCCAGCATCTCGCCTTCGGAACCCGTGCCGGGTCCGACCCAGTCGCGTGCCGTGCCGCCGTAGAGCGCATAGTTGATGGCAGCCGCGATCGTCGTGTTGCCGATGCCCATTTCGCCGATGCAGAGCAGATCCGTGCCGCCGGCAATCGCTTCCATGCCGAAGGCCATGGTGGCGGCGCAGTCGCGCTCGGTCAGCGCTGCTTCCTGGGTGATGTCGCCGGTCGGATAATCGAGCGCCAGGTCGAAGACTTTCAGGCCGAGATCATAGGCAACGCAGATCTGGTTGATCGCAGCCCCGCCGGCGGCGAAATTCTCCACCATCTGCTGCGTGACTTCAGGCGGGAAAGGCGTGATGCCCTGCCGCACGACGCCATGATTGCCGGCGAAGATCGCCACCAGCGGCCGGTTGACAGCGGGTGGCTTGCCCGTCCAGGCGGCGAGCCAGAAAGCGATCTCTTCCAGTCGGCCAAGCGCACCCGGCGGCTTGGTCAGTTGCGCGTCGCGTTCGCGGGCGGCGACCAGCGCGCGACCATCCGGTCCCGGCAGGTCACGAAGAAGGGCGCGAAAATCGTCGAACGGCAGGCCTGAAACGCTCATCTGAATGGCTTTCCTTGTATTCTTGTCTTTTCCCGGCAAATCGGGTTCTTTGCGTGGCGACTCTCTTAAAGCGAGCGGCCCAGGCGAACAATGTGAAAAAGCACACAGCGCCAAAAGCCGCAGGGAGACAAAGACGCTGCGGAGAGGCGGGGGCAGCAGAGAATGATCCCAGGAATGATAAAGGATATCGTGGTCGATGCCGCGCGCGCGGTGGCTTTCTTAAGCCGCATTCCCATGCCGCCATGGCTCTTTGCCGGCTATGACGGCAAGCTTGGCCGGCTGGTCCGTGTCTTCCCCTTGGCGGGGCTCGTCATCGGCGCCCTGCCCGCTCTCGTCTTCCTGCTGATGCTGGCATTTCGCGCCGACCGGCTGATGGCAGCGCTCGTGGCACTCGCCGTGCAGACGATGCTGACCGGCGCACTGCACGAGGACGGGCTTGCCGATACGGCTGACGGTATCGGCGGCGGCAAATCCCGCGAGCAGAGCCTTGTTATCATGAAGGACAGCCGCATCGGCAGTTACGGCGCGATCGCCCTCATCCTCTCTTTCGCCCTGCGGGCCTCGGCACTTGCCGCCATTGCGCGTGAAACATCGCCTTTTGCAGCAGCACTTGCCATTCCCGCCGTCGCCGCACTCAGCCGCGGGGCCATTGCCTGGCACTGGCAGTGTCTTCCTGCCGCAAAACCGGACGGACTTGCAGCCTCCGCCGGAAGCCCGGCGGAAGTGACCATGCAGATCGCCCTCGTCACGGCGGGCTTCATCACCGCCATCCTCGTCTGGCCGGCACTCGGTCTGTTACCGTTCGTCTCGGCCCTTCTCGCCGCCGGTCTCGCCACGCTCGCCTTCACCTGGTTCATCCGCCGCAGGCTTGGCGGACACACCGGCGATACGCTCGGCGCCAACCAGCAGATTTGCGAGGTCGCAGCCTTCTGCGCCCTTGCCATGGCCCTCTGAAATCCCGATATATCGCCCATGCGAACACCCTGCATCCGCGTATGCTCCCTGGATCCTCTCACCGGTCTTTGCACCGGATGCGGCCGCACAACGGATGAAATTGCCGGCTGGATGCGCTTTTCCGACGAGGAACGCGAGACCATCATGGAAAACCTGCCCATCCGCCTGGCGGAACTCGCTCCTGAATCGACGAAAACCCTGGAGGCCATCGGCTGATGCGCCTCATCCTCTTGCTTGCCGTCATCGTCATCGGCCTTGCCGTCCTGCTCCTCAACAATGACCAGAGCCGCATCATGGGCCTTGAAAGCGACGATTTCGGCCGCTTCGTCTACCTGCTGCCGATCGCGATGATGCTGGCGGCCGGCATTTGGGGCAGCCGCCAGAATATCGGCCAGACCCTGCGCCAGCTGATGATCTGGCTCGTCATCATCCTGGCGCTCGCTACCGCCTACCTCTACCGTCAGGATGCGATGGCGGTCGGCAACCGGCTGCTCGCCGGCCTCGTGCCAGGCCGCGCCGTGGTCGTCACGACGAGTGAAGGCGGGCAGGAAGTCATCGTCCACAAGATGCTGAACGGCCATTTCGAGGCCGAGGTCTCGGTCAACGGCCGGTCGGTACCGATGCTGGTCGATACCGGCGCCAGCATGGTGGCGCTCTCGCATGCCGATGCGCTGCGCATCGGCATAGATCCGAAGCAGCTTACCTATTCCATGACCGTGATGACCGCCAACGGCCGCGCCCGCGCCGCCCCTGTTACCCTCGATCAGGTCGCGATCGGCCCGATCGTGCGCAGCAATGTCGCCGCGTCCGTTGCCGAAGACGGCAGGCTCGACCAGAGCCTGCTCGGCATGAGCTTCCTCGAAACGCTGGGTTCTCTGCAGATGCAGACGGACGAGCTCAGGATGCGGGACTAACAGCCGCATCCGCCTTGCAGCACGGCCCCTCAGGCCCTAGTGTTCCGGCATCCCCGCCAAAGAGGTCTCATCCGTCAATGTCCACCACCATTGCATTGTTCGGCGCCGGTGCCATGGGCAGCGCTGTCGGCCGCCGCCTTGTCGAGTCAGGCGCCAAGGTCATCACCTTTCTCGAGGGCCGCAGCAGCGCAACAGTCGAGCGCGCCCGCGCCGCAGGCCTCGTCGCCACCCCACTGTCCGCCTTCGCCGAGGCCGGTATCATCCTCTCAATCGTTCCTCCGGCTGAAGCCCTTGATGTGGCTGATCTCATCGCCCCCGTGCTACAGCAGGCCAGCAGGAAGCCGGCCTTCGTCGATCTCAACGCCATCAGTCCGAAGACCATGGAAAAGCTTGCGGCGGGCCTTGCTCCGTCAGGCGCCAAGGTCCTCGACGGCTCGATCATCGGCGGGCCGCCGGTTCCCGGCAAGGCCGGCCCGGTCGTCTGCCTCAGCGGCGATCTCGCCGGCGAACCCGATCTCCTCTCCCGCTTCGGCCTGAAGATCCGCGCTGTGAAAGGCCCCGTTGGAGCCGCCTCTGCACTGAAGATGTGCTACGCCGGCATCAACAAGGGCATGACAGGCCTTTCCGCCGCCATGCTGCTGGCTGCTTCCCGCAACGGCGCCAGTGAGGCGCTGAAGGTTGAACTGGCCGAAAGCCAGGCCGAGCATCTGATGCGCTTGCGCCAATCCATCCCGGACATGTTTCCGAAAGCCTATCGCTGGGTGGCGGAAATGGAAGAGATCTCCGAATTCCTGGGGCCTGACGATCCCGCCGCCCTGATCTTCAAGGGCATGGCCGGTGTCTTCCAGACCATCACCGACGACCGCAATGGCAGCCAGGAACTGATCGCTGTTCTCGACCGGATGCTGGAAGACGGGCGCTAAGCATCGGCCCGAAAATCGAAACTGATTTTCGGAAAGCCTGATGCGTAGTTTCAAAAGATAGAGCCCGTCACAAGCCCCGCACGAAATCGATAATTGCGCGGCTGACGATCTCCGGCTGCTCCTGCGGCAGCCAATGGCCCGCAGCGGGTACGAACTGTGTCGTTCTCAGGCCAGGCGCCAGCGCCGGCATGGCATCGATAATCTGCCGCATTCCGGGGATCGCAAGGCCTGTATCGCGTTCGCCGGCCATGAACAGCGCGGGAACTTCGACCTTCAGTCCTGTGAGAGCCTTCTGCAATTCCCAGTTTCGATCGAGGTTGCGATAATAGTTCAGCCCGCCGCGAAAGCCCGATGCCTTGAATGCAGCGGCAAAGGCCTCGAGATCGGCCTGCGGCAGCCATGCGGGTAATGTTTCGACGTCTGGCAGATCGGCAAGCAGACCCGATGCGCGTGATACCATGCCGAACGGATTGGGCGTCCCGTCGCCCGGCACCCGCGCACCCGCCTCGCCGCTGGCGGCACTATAGATCTTGCGCAGTGTGAGTTTCACATCCCGCCCGAATTCGGCTTCCGCCACTCCCGGCTGCTGGAAATAGAGCACATAGAGCAGATGATCCGGTGTCGCGGGAAAGATCTTCGTCGGCGGCACGGGCGGCTGGCCCATCATGGGCACGCTCATGGCGACAATGCCGCGAAACCGGTCCGGACGCATCAGCGCCGCCTGCCAGGCAACCGTCGCGCCCCAGTCGTTGCCGACGATGATCGCCTTCTCCTTCCCAAGGGCATCAATAAGCGCCACCATGTCAGCCACGAGATCGAACATCGTATAGGCGCCTGTCTCTTCCGGGCTTTGCGTTCCGCCATAACCGCGCATATCAGGCGCCACGGCATGGAAGCCCGCCTCGGCCAATGCCGCTATCTGATGGCGCCAGGCATGCGACGTCTCCGGAAATCCGTGGCAGAAGAGCACCAGCGGCCCCTCGCCCGCTTCGGCAATGTTCATCCTCAAGGTTGCGGTTTGGATCATACGCTGCTGCATCGCTGCCTCCTCGACAATAGCCGTCGCCTCCGGAAAAATCGCATCCGGGCGACATCGAATCTTTAATTCCGTATCTTTTTACGTTACAGAAAACGGGAGTCAATATACCGTAACACTATTTGTTACGCTGTAGAGTGAAGCACAGATGCGGCAAGACGGAAGACTAGCGCGGATGATCCATGTCCTCGTCCATATGGGGCTGCTTGGCGGCCGGGAAACAAGCGAGCGTATCGCCCAGATGCTCAATACCAACCCCGTCGTCGTTCGCCGCACCATGGCGTCGCTGCGCCAATACGGCATCGTCGAATCAGAAGGCGGCCGCGGCGGCGGCTGGTCGCTGACAAGGCCGCTGGCAGAGATTACCATTCTGGATGTGCAACGCGCCCTGCAGGGCGAAACGATCCTTGATGCGCCGCTCTCAAACGATCACCCATCCTGCCCTGTCGAACGCGCCGCCAATGCCAAGCTGCAGCGCGCCTTTGAAAGCGCGGAGCAGACGCTTGAGCGAGAATTCCAGAAGGTGACGCTGGCCGAAATCGGCGAGACCGCCATGGCCACCGCCTAGGCAGAAAAGCGGGCGTGACAGCCATCCGGCTGCTTGCTGACGGCGCGTGAATCTGCCAACCTTCAGCAAAACAACAAGACCACAAAGAACAAGAAGAAACTCCTAGTCTGGTGGCACCACATCCCGATCGCCTTCCCTGAAGGCCTCAGCATGTCCGGTGCGACAGGAGTTTTATCATGACTGCATTCTGGCCCTTGTTCGTCGGCGGCGTGGCGCCCGCTGTTCTCTGGGGCATTACCGCTATTTTCCAGAAGCAGAGTGCCGTATCGGGCGCCGGCTCCTCCGCCTATCTCATCGCTTTCGGCCTGACGCTCGCGGTAGCCGGCGGGATCTCCGCCCTGATCTGGCGCCCCGCGCCCTGGACGGCAGAAGGCATCGGCTTTGCCGCCATCGCCGGTCTTTGTTTCGCCCTCGGTACCGGCCTCATCAGCTTCGCGCTCTTTGCCTACGGCGTGCCGGTCTCCAAACTCGCGCCGATCTGGAGCTGCAATGTGCTGGTGACGCTGGCCGTCGGCGCGGTGTTTCTGGGAGAGGCTGCTGAGGTCGATCTCATGAAACTCTCGGCCGGCACCCTGCTTATCATCGGCGGCGCCATCCTTGTCAGCAATGCGTGACGCCTATTGCGCCCGGCAATTGTAGTGGCGGGAGATGACAGTCATCAGCAGCTCGTCGCCCTCGCCCCCGCGGACGTCGGGATTGTCCTGCAGGAAGCGGCAGAGCATGTCGCCTATGACGATGGCCGTCGTGCCCGGCGGCAGGCAGATATTCATGCCGATCCCATTGCCCAAACGAGCGAAGTTGACCATTGCCTCCGGACGGTGGATTGCATCCGCGAATGCACGCCGCGCAAGAAACTCATCGCGGTTCCATTTGTCGAGCCAGCCGGAAACATAGCCGGTGACGAACTGCCGCGAGCCGCCACAATCCGAAAAGAGAAGATCGCCGCTCGCATATTCCATTGGCGCCTTGGCCGAAACAGTCGCCAACAGGGTTGCAATGAGAATGCCCGGCATCTGATCCCTCGCCCGCATATCGATGCCGGAAATTTCAGCCAGAACATGTCCGAATTAAGCTGGAACTATTGCCGATCTGTGACGCCGGAAAAGATGGTAAATGCTCGAACCGGAATGGAGATTTCTCCTTAACCGAGGTAAATAGGCTTCAATGCGCCTTGCCGTGCAGCAGCACATCAAAGACCATGTGCTTGAATGTCTCGAGCGGCGCCCCGCTGCGCTCGGCGCGCATGCGCAGAATCGCCCCTTCCCAACTGTTCAGGATGAAATCCGCAAGTGTTCCGGCCGGCAGCTCGCCGGTTAATGTGCCGTCTCTCTGTGCTTCGGCCAGGCAGGCCGCAATCACCTCGCTCCAGCGGCCGAAATGCGCTGCAACGTGCTGGCGGATCAACTCGCTATGGTCGACCGTCTCAGCACTGAAGTTGCCGAGCACGCAGCCCTGCGTATGGCCTCTCAAGGCGAAGGATGCGACGCGATCGTCGAAATAGGCCTTGAGGCGGCGAAGGGGCGGTTTGTCGGCATCGGCAAGAAAGCCCACGAGCCGGGCAAGTGCCTGTTCGGAATAGCGATCGGAAACCGCTGCGCCGAAGGCCTCCTTGCTGTCGAAGTAATTGTAGAAGGAGCCCTTCGGGACCTTGATGTCATCGACGATCTTCTGGATGCCGGTCGCGGCAAACCCATTGGCATGGATCTCCTTCAGACCCGCCTCGATGAGTTTCTCCCGCATTTGCATATTCGGCTTGGGGCCGCGGCGGGTCTGCTTTTCCACGTTCGTTTCCTCTTGAATAATTAAAGACGACCGGTCATATATTTATTGCCTGACGACAAAAATCAAGGGCTTTCCCGCTCGCTCAGCCGCCTTAACTCCAACTTTTTCAAGGAATTGCCCCCATGACCTCAAGCCCCACTCCCAACCTGCGCTATGATGTCCTGACAATCCGCCGCCCCGGCCTCAGCCGCGATGTGCCGGCTGGCGATCCATCCCTTCAGTGGGTCGCCAATTCCGCCACGCTGATCTCGGGCGAACGCGATGCCGTGCTCGTCGATACCTTCCTGACCGAACCGCAGACGAAGACGCTCGCCGACTGGGTGGAAGCGAGCGGCAAGCGGCTGAAGGCGATCTACATCACCCATGGCCACGGCGACCACTTCTTCGGCATTGGTGCTCTGCTGAAACGCTTCCCCGATGCGAAGGCCTATGCCGTATCGGATGTGGTGGAGGCGATGCGCCGCCAGAGCGCACCCGACATGCTCGACGGCTTCTGGCGCAAACTCTTCCCCGGCGAGATCGCCGAGAACATGGCCGTAGCCGACGTCCTCGAGGCGCCGGACCTGGAACTCGAAGGCCACAAGCTGATCCCGATCGATGCCGGCCATACCGACATGTCGCACTCGACCGCGCTCCACGTTCCCTCGATCGGGCTGATCGTCGGCGGAGACGTCGTCTATAACGGCATCCACTGCTACCTCGGCGAAACCACGCGTGAGAGCCGGCTGCACTGGATCGAAACGCTGGACAGGCTGAAAGAGCTGAGGCCCAAGGCCGTCGTCGCCGGCCACAAGATCCCCGAAAATGACGACGATCCTCATATCATCGACGAGACTCAGCAATATCTGCGTGATTTCAACAGGCTTGAGCTGGAAACGACGACAGCGCGAGAACTGTTCGACGCCATGCTGGCGCTTCACCCCAACCGTGCCAATCCCGGCTCGCTCTGGGGCGCTGCCAAGGTCGCCAAGGGCGCCTGACTTTCACGCCGTCAGCACCAGGCTGCCGCGCCTCTGCGCGGCACGCCGCATCAGAGCGTGACGAGATCGGCGTGCCCGAACCCCTTGGAATAATCGAGCACCGAAATCACCTTCGGCACGACGCGGAAGATGCAGATCTGGTCCCGCGTTGGCATGGCGATCGCCAGACCCTCTTGAACAGGATATTTCGCAGGCATCAGTTGGAGCACCTTCTCGGCCTCGTCAGGGTCTTCCACTTTCTCGGCATGCGCGGCCATCGACAGGCCGGTGATCTGCATCAACTGGCCGGCATCCGGGTTGATCGTCAGCGACATCCTGTTGTCTCGCGCCAGATTGGCGGCCTTCTGGCTGTCCGGGCCGCAGAGAAAATAGAGCGTCAGCCCGTCATTGACGTAACCGACCGTCGTCGCCTGCGGCCAGCCGTCTGGCCGGAGCGTCGCAACACTCATGATCCGTTGCCCATCCAGTATCGCCTGGATCGTCTTCCTGATCGCTTCATCCATGGCTTGCTCCGTTCGGTTTGATGGCTGAAGCATGTGCGGCTATCGGGCATTCCGCATTGATCCTCATCAAGGCGAATATCGATCTGGATTATTCCGAAATATTCCTTATTATCCGAAATGAAAATCATGATAGAGAATAATACGGATTATGTCGGAAGAGTTCTACACTGCTGAACAGGCGGCCGAGCGCCTGAAACTGCACCCGAAGACCGTGCTGCGGCTCATCCGCGAAGAGCGTTTGCGCGCCACGCGCATCGGCAAATCCTACCGCATCCTGCGTTCCGACCTCGAAGCCTTTGCCGGTGTCAGCAACAGCGCCCCGGCCCTGCAGGCCGAGGTCTATGTTACCAGCGTCGTCGAGGTGCCCGATCTCTCCGCCGAAATGTCGAACCGCCTGACGGTGCTGATGCAGGCCATGCTGATCTCGCGGCATCGGCGTCCGCACGTCATGCAGTTCAACGCCGCCTATGATGCGGAACGGCAGCTCCAGAAATTCATCCTGATCGGCACGCCGTCGGATACGGCGGAACTGTTGAACAGCCTGGACGCTTATCTGAAGGCGCTCCGCTGACCAGAAAGGACATGCCGTGAGCAATGATATCAGGCTCTCGCACGGCTTTCGCGTGCTCCTCCGCAATCCCGATGGCAAGCCGTTATCGGCTGAAAGCGGCATCAACGATCTGATCGGCCAGGCACTCGGCGAAGCCGTCGATTGGGTAGTGCTGCCTGTCGCCCGCCTGCCCGAGGGTTTCCTCACGCTCCGCTCTGGCATTGCAGGTGCTGCGATCCAGAAATTCGTCAACTACAAGGTTCGTATCGCCATCATCGGCAGGATCGATGCGGAGCTTGCCGCCAGCAAGGCGCTGCAAAGCTTCGTTCTTGAAGCCAATCGCGGCACGACCTGCTGGTTTCTCGATACAATGGAAGAGTTCGAGGCCAAGCTTTCGGCTTTCAGCACGCCGGCCTAAACCACGGATTACCCAAGACAATGCCGGATGTCGCAACAACCTCACGCAACGGCATGTTCAGCCTGCCGGCCATCCCACCACTTCAGCACCCTGAGCGCCCTGAGCGTCACCCAGCGTGAAGGCTCTCCCTCACCGTCATCCATCACGAACCAGGCCCTGCCGGACACGCGCCAGTCGAGCGGCCAGCGACCATCCTCCAGTCGCCGCAGGCGGAGGTATTCGATTGCCTCTTTCAGCCGAATGTCGGGCGCAGCCCCCGTCAGCAGGCTTGAGGCGCGAAAGTAATCGAGCGCCCGTAGCACATCGAAGCGCCAGCGGTTCGGATGCAGGAACTGCATGAATTTTTCGTCCACCGGCTCACCCGTACTGAGACGCCGCATCAGGTGCCGCGCCAGCAGATAATCCTCGCCCGACCGTCTTGCCTCGCGCGACTGCTCCGTGCCGCCGGTTGCCCGCTCATATTCCAGAAGCCCTTCCAGCACATTGATCGTCGTGTGGAAGGAGGACCGCATCGAGCCATTCGCCCGCTCGCAATTCCAGCCGCCATCCGACTGACGCTCGCCGAGCAATCTTTCCACGATGGGCGAAACATCGACGCCGAAATAGGCGCCGTCGCCAACCGTGCGGCCATTGATGCATTCCTCCACCTCGCCCTCCCAGAAGGGCTGCCCGCCTTCGTCCCAGCGGCAATTGGCGCCGATGAGCGCGACGGTTCTCCTTGCGCTTTCGGAACGCGGGTCGAGACCGAATTCGCGAAGCTGCGTCAGCGAGAAATTCGTCGCCGTCCAGGGCTGGCCGGTCGCCTGCCATTCCTCGCGCGTGAAATCGCTGGGCAGAAAGGATCCGCCCGCCCATTGGCCATCGGCATCCTGAAAGGACAATAGCTTGGCGCCCCACCCCTCCCGCTCGACTTTCTGCCGTTCGGCCGACCATACGGGCTCCGGTGCGTCGAGCAGATCGCGCAGCACCTGCCAGCTGATGGCGGGATCTGAGGCAAGCAGCCAGTCGATCACGGAAGTTTCTGATGGCATTGGCAAGGCTCCTCGTGGCTTGCAAATACGCGGCACAGTTTGGTCAAGCTGGTGGCTGTGTCAATATCGCAGGGCTCGGCGCAGAGATGGCGCCCGGCCGAAGGCCCAGACCTGCTATGCGGCTATCGGCGATGGCCAGGCGGAAAGACTCCCGCTGCGCCCAGCCGCCTGATATAGCCAGGGAGTGCCCATCCTTGCTGGGGAGCACGGAGCCAGAGATGAACCCACGACAATTGAAAACCTTCCTAGCGGTCGCAAGGCACGGCAATTTCACCCGTGCTGCCAGCGAGGCGAACCTCGCCCAGTCGAGCCTCAGCGACC
Source organism: Rhizobium sp. CF142 (assembly GCF_000281145.1). Taxonomy (NCBI): domain Bacteria; kingdom Pseudomonadati; phylum Pseudomonadota; class Alphaproteobacteria; order Hyphomicrobiales; family Rhizobiaceae; genus Rhizobium; species Rhizobium sp. CF142. The sequence goes on from NZ_AJWE01000037.1 coordinate 29,444, forward strand.
AGATGCAGGCGCTTGAAGAGGAATTGGGCGTCCAGCTTTTCGAGCGCTCCCGGCAGGGTGTGACCCTGACACCGGCCGGTGACACGCTTAAGGCCTATGCCGAGGAGATCCTTGCGCTGAACGACGAGGCAAAAGCGGCAACCCGTGCAGCGGCCGGCCTCGGAGCACAATCGCTTGCAATCGGCACGCTCGAAACCATCGCTGCAGAGAAGCTCACGCCCTTCCTGTCTCGCTTTCGCGAGGCCCATGCCGATATCGGCCTGGCGCTGAAGATCGCTGGCAGCGGTGAATTGCAGCGCCGGCTGGAAGATGGCTCGATCGACGTCGCCTTCACCTTCGATCGCGGAGAACAGGACGAGCGGTTCGTGACCCGCCTCGTCTCGCGTGAGCCGCTGGTGCTGATTGCAGGCCGCAATGCCGAAGCGGTACCGCCAGAGAGCCTTGGGGACTTGAGCCGGCTACCTTTCATTGCCACGCAAACAGGTTGCGTCTACCGCCGCCTCTTCGACACTGCCTTCGCCGATGCGGGCATTGCCGCACCTGATATCGTCACTCAGGCTGACAGCATCCGGACGATCATCCGCCTCGTTGCGTCCGGCGCCGGTTACTGCCTTGTCCCGTATCTCGCCGCCAATCCGGCTGTCGAGCGCGGCGATGTCGTGGAACTGCCTTGGCCGGGTGACAGGCCCACCGCCTCGCTGATCATGCTGTGGCGGCGCCGGCGCGTGCAGCCGCCGGCGCTTTCCCTGTTGCTCGCGTCGGCGAGCGCGGATCTGCGGCCAATCAGACCAGCCGATGCCCGCCTTCGACGTGCAGGATAGTGCCTGTCGTAAAGCCGTTGCCGATCAGGAAGCGGATCGCATCGGCAATATCCTCGGGCCGGCCGACGCGGCCCGCCGGCAGGCGCCTGGCCATCGCCTCCAGCGTCGCCTGCTTGGCGTCACCGGCCACGAAAGTCCAGATCGGCGTATCCACCCATCCCGGCGATACCGCGTTGACGCGCAGAGGCGCAAGCTCCACGGCAAGCGCCCGCACAAGCCCTTCCAGCGCCGCATTGACGGCAGCGACGACCGAACCCCGCGCCGCCGGCCGATAGGCCGCAACACCTGACGTATAGGTGATCGAGCCAGACGGCGGCAGGCACGGCGCGCCGTATTTGGCGAGCAGCAGCGGCCCGTAGAACTTGCTCTCGATAACCCGCTGAGCCGCCGAAAGCCGCAGATCCGGCAGAAGCTGGTAAGCCCCCTCGATATCCGCCGCCGTGCTGACGATATGATCGACCGGCCCGCAATCGCGGAAGAAGGCGGCAACCTCCTCTTCCCGCGTGAGGTCGAGGACGGCGGCCCTGAGATCAGCAGGATCGCCGAGCTCCCGCCGTGCCGCCCCAAGCTTCTCAGCACTGCGCCCGGCAATCGTCACCCGCGCTCCTTCGGTCAGCAGCCGCTGCGCCAGCGCCAGCCCCATGCCGGAACTGCCGCCGATAACGATGATGTTCGCGCCTTCGATCCTTGTAACCGTCATCTGCATCTCCTTCTTGGCTGGAGAGCAGATGCCTTGCACCGGGCCGGAAGAAAAACGGAAGAAACCGATGGCGCCATCGGCTCTTCCGATGGTGCGGCCCACCACGCTGGCGATGTCTCAGACCGGCCAGACCATCCCGGCGACCGCGCAGCCCAGCAGGACCGGAATGACCGCTAGCTTGAACCGGAAGATCGCGATAGCTGCCGCAAGGCTCAGGAGCAGCGATGGCAGCGACAGCGACGCCCAGACGGGCAACTCGATCGAGAAGGGGCCAAGGCTGTGCACCTCCGCACTCCGGAACAGGAAATGCAGGCCGAACCAGATCGCGAGATTGAGGATGACGCCGACGACGGCTGCCGTAATGGCCGACATCGCCCCTGCCAGCGCCGCATTGCCGCGCAGCTTCTCGATGAAGGGTGCGCCAAGGAAGATCCAGAGAAAACAGGGAACGAAGGTCACCCACGTCGTCAGGATGGCGGCGAACGTGGCTGCCGTCATCGGACTGAGGCTGCCGGGATCGCGATAGGCCCCCATGAAGCCGACGAACTGGAGAACCATGATCAGCGGCCCGGGCGTCGTTTCCGCCATGCCCAGACCATCGAGCATCTCGGTGGGCTTCAGCCATCCGAAATGCTGGACGGCTTCCTGCGCGACATAGGCGAGCACGGCATAGGCGCCGCCGAAAGTCACCATCGCCATCTTGCTGAAGAATACGCCGATCTGCGTGAAGATGTCGTTCGGTCCAAGGAAGAGATAGAGCAGCAGCAGCGGCAACAGCCAGAGCGCCAGCAACACCGACGAGATCCTCAGCGACCAGCGAAGATTCGGTCGCGCGTGATCCGGTATCTCCTCTCCAAGCAGCGCGTCCGCGTCGGACAGAACCGCGCCGCCGGCTGCCTTGTGCCCGCCACCACCCTGGAACAGACGGGAGCCCGACTTCGATCCCAGAAAGCCGATGATGGCAGCTGCCAGGATGATGACCGGAAAAGGCACATGGAAGAGGAAGATCGCCAGGAAAGCGGCGGCTGCGATCCCGATCATCGCCCTGTTCTTCAGCGCGCGGCCGCCGACCCTGACCACCGCCTGAATGACGACGGCAAGCACGGCCGCCTTCAGGCCGAAGAACAGCCCCTCGACAGCATCGACGCTGCCGAGGGTCACGTAGAGATAGCTGAGCGCCAGGATGGACAGGAAGCCCGGAAGCACGAACAGGATGCCTGCAACCAGACCGCCGGCGGTCCGATGCATCAGCCAGCCGATGTAGATGGCAAGCTGCTGCGCTTCCGGTCCCGGAAGCAGCATGCAATAGTTCAGCGCATGCAGGAAACGCTGTTCGCCGATCCACCTCTTCTCATCGACGACGATGCGGTGCATGACCGCGATCTGCCCGGCCGGTCCGCCGAAGCTGAGGGCTGCAACGCGCAGCCAGACACGAAAGGCCTCGCCGAAGGTAACGCCATGCGGGTTTGGCGACGCCCTGGTATCGGGCGTCGCATGGGTGACGGCGCTGCTCATGTCAGCCTCCCTTTTTCGCGGAAGGCCAGTTGTGCGTTTCGTCCGTGGCGTCGCGGCACCAGCGATAGAAGGCATCATAGAGTAGCATGCCGGCATCCAGCTGCTTGAGATCGTCGACGAACATGCGCGACAGGCCGAGCGAAGCGGCCAGCAGCCCGGCAACCTCAGGAGCAAGGTCCGGCCGGGCGGTATCGGCGCCGCGAACGATCGTTGCGAGCCTCGACATCGGCCCGGAAGCAAGGCCGAGTTCCTCGATCATAACATCGAAGGTGCAGAGCTCGCCGCGATGGCTCCAGAAGACGTCCTCGATGTCGAACGGCACGGCACCGAAGCGGTCGGCAACCATGGCGACGTCTGATGTCGGCACGAAGAGAAAAACCGCCGAAGGATCGACGAAGCGCCGGATAAGCCACGGACAGGCGATGCGGTCGATCTTCGGACGCGCACGCGTGACCCAGACGGTCCGGCCCTGCCGGTCGCGCGGCGGCAGCCTGTCGACGGGCACAGCCGAGCCGCCTGCCCTTATCCAGGCCTCAAAGCCGCCTTCCAGCACTTCCGCAGTGCCCCCGGCATGCCTGATATGGGCGGCAACCCCATGGCTGAGCTTGCCGCCCGCCTGGCAGACGACAACCACCGGCCCGGCAAGGCTGGCAGCCCATTCCGTAACATCGGTGTGAGATTTCCGGATCGAGCCCGGCACAAGCCGCGGATCGCGGGCGAAGTCATCCTCGATGCGCACATCGACGATGACAGGCGCATTGGGTATGCCGACGATACGGTTGAGTTTGTCTGAGGATATTTCGAGAAATGAAGGCAAGACGCGTCCCTCCGTTGTTCGGTTTCGATGGACGCGATTCTTCGGCATGTCGCCTCGTGGGGTGATCGCAACCCCATATGGTTTTTATGCGCGCCGTCGTTTTTCGTGTCAAGCTGTGGGAGGATACTGTCTTTTAGGCGGTAATCCGCCGACGTTGAAGCGTCTGTCCGGCAGGCGGCAAAATCCCCACGCCGCGGTGGAAGAAACCATGCCGTCATCGGATACTCGGATAGCGCCATGCTTGGCAAACGGGCCATTCCTCCCTTCATGGATTGCGGCTAGTCTTGTCGGATGAGCACGAAAGAAACCCCGTTGACCGGCGGTCGCATTACTGCTGGCGTGGTCCGGGTCGGGGATACCGTCAGGCGCCCGGTCACGAGGGACAGGACGCATGTGCATGGTCTTCTCCTTCACCTCGAAGAGCGTGGCTTTGATGCTGTGCCACGCTTCCTGGGCGTGGACGATCAGCAGCGCGAAGTGCTGAGCTTCATTTCCGGCCATGTGCCTGACGATCTCGGCCACTTCGATGATGCCCAGCTTGCAGCTGCCGCTCGCCTCATCAGACGCTTCCACGACGCGACTGCGGATTTTCCGCTTGTTCGGGACACGGGCGCGGAAGTCATGTGCCACAACGACTGGGGTCCGACGAACGCGGTGTTCCGTGATCGCCTGCCGTGCGGCATGATTTCGACACGCTCGCTCCCGGCCTTCGCCTCTGGGATCTCGGCTATTTCGCCTTTGCCTGGCTCGACCTCGGGGACGACGACTATACCGGCGACGAACAGATCCGGCGACTGGAGGTGGTGGCGCAAGCCTATGGAATGGCGCGCTGCGCGGCCACGCAGATCGCCATCCATGCGCTCGCGCGACAGACGGCGCTGGCGGTCGCGGGGCGTGTGCAGGGCAAGCCGGACATGGCGGATTGGGCGGCGGCGGCTGCCGACTGGACGGTTCTCAACGTGCTCGAGAAACTGAGCCCGACCGGCTATGCCCTGCCCGCAGGATGAAGCCTCGCCCTCCCATCAGTTCCGCCCGCCATTCGCGCGGATCACCTGCCCGTTTATCCACCCGCTCTCAGCGCTCGCCAGAAACGAAACGATCCGGGCGATATCTTCCGGCAGCCCGAGCCGGCCGAGGGGGATCTCGTTGGTCAGGCGCTGGATCAGCTCCGGGGAGCGGCCGGCGAGAAGCAGTTCCGTCGCGACCGGCCCCGGCGCCACGGCGTTGACGGTGATGCTGCGGGGGCCGAGTTCCTTCGCAAGGATATGCGTCATCGCTTCCACCGCCGCCTTAGTCGCCGCGTAGACGGCATTGCCCGGCGAATAATGCCCGATGATGCTGGTGGAGAGATTGATGATACGACGCGCCGTCGCGTAGCCGCCTTGCGCCCTCGCGCATGCCGTTGAAGGTGCCGGTGAGGTTCACGGCGACCAGGCGATGGTAGTCTTCGTCGCTCACGTCGGAGAGCGGGCCGAAAGTGGTCACGCCGGCATTGTTGACGAGAACCTCGACGGTTCCGAATTCCGCTTCCGTGCGCTCGAAAAGGTCGGCGACTGCCTGCGGGTCGGAGACATCAGCGTGGAGCGCCAGCGCGCGGCCGCCGGCCGTTGCGATGGCCGCAACCACCTCTTCGGCCTGCGCGGCACTTGCCGCATAATTGACGACGGTCTGGAAGCCGTCGGCTGCGAGCTCTCTGGCAATCGCCGCACCGATGCCCCTGGATGCGCCGGTGACGATGGCGGTCTTGATCTCGTTTGACATATGTAACTCTCCTGTTCCTGCGGCGCGAGTAATCGAAGGCACAGCACGTCGTATGCGCGTCGCCGGTTCCGGTAAGGCGCTAGAAGATCTCAGATCCCGCTGTGTTGCCCGATCGCTTGTGCGCTTGATCTGACGCCTGTAATGTGAGCGATAACTCGCTTTCCCGCTACTCGCATTTCAGGCGCCATTTCCAACAATGTCCGAAAGCCCCTACCAGAGCCGCTCCTCGCCCCGAAAAGCGCCCAAACAGGCCCGCTCGCTCGCCACGGTGAGTGCGATCGTCGAGGCTGCGGCTCGCATTCTGGAGGAACGCGGCCACGAGGGTTTTTCCACCAATGCGGTGGCGGAAAAGGCCGGCGTCAGCGTCGGCTCGCTCTACCAGTATTTCCCGCGCAAGGATGCGCTGATCGGCGCACTGATCCTGCGGCAGACGATGTCATTGGTCGGAGACGCGGAAAGTGCGGCCGATCAGCCGACCGGCGAAGAGGCGCTCTCTGCCCTCATCAACCCATGCGTCCATCAGCAGCTTGAACGCCCTGCCCTAGCCCGCCTGCTGGACTATGAAGAGGCGCGCCTGCCGCTCGATGCGGAGACCGAGCAGGTCAAGCAGCGCTTCTTCGAGCTCACCCGCAATACGCTCCTGCGGCCGGACATGCCGCCGCAGCCCGATATCGATGTCGCTGCGCGCGATGTGGTGGCGATCATCAAGGGCATGATTGATGCAGCGGGCGAGCATGGCGAAGAAGACAGGAACGGGCTGGCGCTGCGCGTCAAACGCGCCGTCATCGGCTATCTAAAGGCCGCCTTGGACAGCGCGTGATCGCGATCGCCGGTCACTCCCGCAGCTGGCTCAGCAGAAAATCCGCCCGCGCCGCGACATCGACCTTCGGCAGAAGGACGACCTCATAGCCGATCTCAGGATAGGCCGAAGTCAACCGGTCATATTCGGCAACCGCCTCTTCAAAGCCGTGCCGTCGCTCCGGATCGTTGACATAGATCTCCGGCCAGGGCGGCGTCAGGAACACCGTCTGATGATAACGATGCCGATCCCGCAGCGTCTCCAGCACCGCTTCTCCGGTCGTGGCCTGCAGCGCGGCGGCGGCATCGATCAGGCCGCGATCGAAAAACGTCCAGCCCGTCTGCGCTTCTGCAAGCTTCTGATCCTCGAGCGCCATCGCGATCGCCCGCCGGGCAAAAGCCACCGGATCGACCCAGGGCAAGGCTGCGCCCTGCCCGGCCAGCTCCTCTTTCACGATCCGGCGTCCGGGCTCTTCGACGGTCGCGTAACCGCGCCGGGAAAGCTCTTCGAGCAATGTCGATTTTCCGCCACCCGAACAGCCGGAAATAACGACGGATTTGATCATGGAACCCTCCGATGACAGATGATGTAAAATGAAGCGTGGCGCAGACGCGATTATCTGCCGACTTCCAGATCGAAGATGTGGCCCTGCCTGCCGGCAGAGCGACGAAGCGAACCCCGGTGGATCGCGGCAATGCGCTCCACGATCTTCAGGCCGATCCCAAGGCCGTCCGTATGGGCAGTGACATCGCATGCTTGCCGGATGCCGGCGGGGTGCCGGTCCTCGACACGGATCAGATTACGGCTGACCCGCACGACGATATCGGTATGCGCGGGCGTGTGGCGAACGGCATTGTCGATAAGGTTGCGCAGGGCATCCTTCAGCAGGGCCGGCACACCCTGCACGATGGCAGCATCCACCTGCGCGGAGAATTCCAGCGAGTGATCGTTCTCGTAGACCCAGGGCGCCAGCTGCTCCACCACGCTTGATGCAAGCGCGACGAGGTCAACCTCCTCGAACATGCCGTGATCGAAAGTATCGAGCCTTGCGAGCGCGGTGATCTGGCCGACGAAGCGCACGAGATCGTCGAGATCGGCTTCAGCCTTGCGTGCCCGCGGATGGTCGATATGGCCGAGCTCCAGCTTGATTGCTGCAAGCGGCGTGCGCACCTCGTGCGCGATGCCCGATGTCAGGATCTTCTGGGATCTCATCAGCTCGCCGACACGCTCGAAGGCCCGGTTGACGGCCACGGCGAGATGCGCGACCTCCCGTGGCATGTCCTGGAATTGCAGATGCGAGCGCGAATCCATCGGATCCATCCGTTCCGCCGCCTCGGCCGCAATCCGCACCGGCTTCAGCGCCTGGCGCACGGAAAGCAAGGTGGCGCCGAGCACCAGCACCAGGAGGATGCTCATCGGCACGATCATATGCGCGATCACTTCATTCCAGAGGACATCAGATATCACGTCCTGCGGATCGCCCATCGTCGCGACATCGACGACGAAGCGCTGGCCGCCGATCGTGAAGGCCCGCCCTCCGACCAGCGTCAACGGCTTGCCCGGCGCAAGCGACCGCAGCCAGAAATCCGGCGGGTTCACATCGGGCGGTAGGAAGCGGCTTTCGCAGGCGGAATCGCAGGACTGGAAAATCAGGTCGCCATCGGCCCCGCGAATACGCGCCACATAGCCGGTCTGTGCCTGCCCGTAACGACCCTCGACGCTGTCGGGAAGCCGGTAGTGCACGGTGTCGTTCTCCTCCGCCGTGATGCCGGAGGCAAGCCGCTCGGTCTCCTGCTCCACGAAGAGGCGCGAAAGCTCTCCGACATTCCAGTAATAGTCCGAAAAGATCACCACGAGCTGCACCACCATGGCCAGCACCGCAAAGAAGGCGATGCGCTGAGTCAGGATCGCGCCCAGCGTTGGCGATTTCACGCTCACCCGCGCGCCTCCCGCATCATGTAGCCGACACCCCTCACGGTCTCGATCAGCGCCTTGGTCGGGTGTCCGTCGAGCTTCTTGCGCAGTCTCGAAACCGCAAGCTCCACGGCATTGCTGCTGCGCTCGTCGCCGAATTCCGAGAAGGCATGCTCGATCTTCGGCTTGGGCACCACCTGGCCACCATTGCGCATCAACAGTTCGAGCAGACCCTTTTCTGAAGGCGCGAGCGCGATCTCGCCGCCGCCGCACATCACCCGCCGCGAGGCCACATCATATTGCAGCGCGGCGAATTCCAGCACAGGCATAGCGGTTGCCGGCGCACGCCGCGTCAGCGCGCGGATGCGAGCGATCAGCTCGCCATTGTGAAAGGGTTTGACGAGATAGTCGTCGGCACCGGCATCGAGCCCTGCAATGCGTTCGTCGACCGCGCCGCGCGCCGTGAGTACCAGCACCGGCATCTGAACCTTGGCGGCCCTGATCGACCGCAGAAACGCGATCCCATCCTCATCCGGCAGGCCGAGGTCGAGAAGCAGCAGGTCGTAGTCCGTTCCCTCAAGGGCAAGCCGACCTTCCTGCGCCAGCGCAAAAGCATCGATCTTCCAGCCGGCATCGCGGATGGCTTCGCAAAGTAGTTCGCGAAGCCGGGAACTATCCTCGATCAGCAGTATCCTCATGCCTTCTTTCGACCCGTGACCATCGACCAGACGAGATTTTCCCTGTGTCTCCAGCTTTCGATGATGGCAGCGCCCGCATGGGCGAAGGCAAGCACCATGATACCGTTTGCGATAGTGCCGTGCAGTTTTTCGAGCCACTTTTCGCCCCAGAAGGCGTCGAGCGTCGTCATCCAGCCGGTCAGCGCCGTTGCGGCCAGCAATGCCATCAGGAGCAGCATCATAACCGATGCCAGAGGATTGTGACCCAGGTAACGTTTCTCGCTGCTATCGATCATATCGAGTATCTGCTCCATCACCCTGCTTGGCGTCGGCAGGAAATCGGAAAAGCGAGCGTGTTTTGTACCGACGAAACCCCAGAGGATGCGAATGACGATTGCCGCAGCGACGACATAACCCGTGATGCGGTGCCAGTATTTGCCCTCTTCGAGAATGAAGAGGTTGAGCGCGCAGGCAGTCACGATCGTCCAGTGAAACAGCCTGACGACCGGGTCCCACACCCGAATCGTCTGCCGGGCGGCGTTGGAGGGCTGGGCGCCCTCCCTTTTCGACGAGATACCCGTCATCGCTCAATCGCCCTTCTGGACGATGTCGCCGGAAACCGGATTGAAATAGACCTCGGCGCGGTCGCCGTTCTTGTCCTTGCCGTAGATCTCGTAACAGTTGCCCGTGATCTCGAAGGTCTTGACCTTGTAGCCCATGGTCTCGATCTTCGCCTTCATGGCCGCCTCGGGCATCCATTTGGATTTCGGCTCCTTCGTGCAGCTTGGACTTGCCAGCGCCAAGGCCGGCGAAAACGACAGGATTGCGAGAGCGGCGATCAGTTTCAGCTTCATGATTTTACCCTTTGCTGCTGCCCCTTGCGGGCGACGGGCAGAGGGGTAGCGCGGCGAAGCTGTCTGTTTGCTGTCGGGGATCGCAGACGACCTCTCGCCGCCGAGAAATATCCTCCACGCCCTATCCGCTGCGCGGCAGCGGTCGCAGAAACAGGCGCTCGTAACTCCTGAACGGCGGATCGGCCCCGAAGCGTGCATTGGCCGCGATACTGTCAGGATCGGTGGCGACGCTGGCGCGGTAGTCGAGATAGGTTTCCTCATCCGGGAAGGTGAAGAGAGCGATGGCAATATTGCTCGCCCCATCCGCCCCGGCACCGGGAAAACTCAAGCCCGCCCCTCCTGGCTTTTCGCGCGGCATGAAATATCCATGATGCGTTCCGCCATAGCGCTCGATCAGCTGGACCCAGACCTCGGCATAAGCTTCGAATTCCGCGCGTTTCTTTGGATCGAGGCGGTAGCGCACCTCGCAGGTGACGGGCATGGTCGACATCAAGAAAATTCCTCCCATGTCAGCATATAGCTCATCAGGAGATGCCGGCCATGCACACACCGCCAGATCTAAGGGAATTGCAGGAAACGCGGCAGCGCCTGGAGGCGAAATACCTCCCCGCTTCGCCGTTCCGGCAGAGCTATGAGCGTCTCTGCCGGCGCTTCGATGACGATCTTGCCGATGAGCGGGACCGCCTGCTCAGCCAGTGCGCAAGCCTGATGCTGATAAAGTTCATTCAGGAGGATATTGCGGGTGTAACGGATTGATGCGGGCCATGGCGGCCGCAATTTTCACCTGACAACCGGCCGGAAATCCAGATTGATCGGCTGCTGCGGCAGGTTTCGCCGGTCCTGCATCTCCGCTGCGATCTCGGTGGTCGCGACAGTGTCGGCAACCCGCTCAAGCCGGAAACCGCGCGCCCAGAGCCTGCCGTGTCCGCGAAGCAGAAAGCCGTAATGGATGCTGGCGGCCTCCTTGGGAATATCGAGCACAACGGAACGTGCCGTCCAGCCAACCGTGCCGGAGACAGGCCCGCCTTCCGGCCGCGTCAGCATATTGTCGAAGCGCAGCGGCTGGCGTTCGGCCCCATCGATGCGCATCCAGATCGTGCCGAGCTCGGCCTCCTCGCAGCGGATCTGCGCTGTCAGGCAAAGCCTCGAACCGCGATAGAGATCGGCATCGATGCTCTGCATCATGCAGGCGAAGCGCTCGTTTCCGAGATCGAGGCTGCGCTCGGCAATGCATTCGATCAGCGCGCTGCCTGGCGACGATTGATCGAGGCCGAAACGGAAGCGCTGCGGGTTCGTGAAGCTGGTCGCAAACCAGCCCGAAGGCATCGGCAGCGGCTCCATCTTCGCCCTGGCGGTCTCGATCCGTGCCGAGAGCACATTCCAGTCTGTCAGGCCGAATTGCCGCGCCACCAGTTCCAGGCATTCGCTGTGGGAGATGTCGATATTGCGGGCCGCCAGCGACTGCCGCAGCACCCGTGCCATCGCCTTCGATTCCAGAAAGCTTTTCATCGGTCCATCCTCACCCGGGCGACTCTGAAAGAGGTCAGTGCTCGCATTGCTGATGAATCGCCGGGGCGGATCAGACCATGATAATATCAGTGCGTTCACCATTCCCCGGGGGGGAAGCGAGCGGCAGGCAACACTGGCCTGATTCGAAGCGTAACAGGCCCAATATCGGCGTCAAGCGGAGCCGCTGCTGCAATTTCCGGCCCCACAATTTCGGGCTTGTCGCGAATCGCGCCGGCCGCTACCTCTTGGACAAGGCTCTACCCAAGCCTCCTCCCTCCATCCGGGAAGCATCGTCCATGCGGGGTAATCGACGACAGAACCATCTGTTCGAGCACCGCATAAGGAGGGGTTGCGTTTCCGGCTCGCAATGGAGGTTTGAATGAAATTGTCTGCACCGATCTATCAATTGAAGCGCCGGGCGAAAGTGCTGGCGCGGACCGATACGATCCCGCTCCATCAGGCGCTGGACCGTATCGCCGAGGAAGAAGGCTTTCCGGCCTGGAGCCTGCTTGCCTCGCGCTATGAAACCGAGGGATCGACAACATCCATGCTGTCACAGCTTGCGGATGGCGACCTGTTGCTGATCGCCGCTCGTCCGGGACACGGTAAAACCCTGCTTGGCCTGCAGCTTCTCCTCGACGCCGTTGCAAAGGAGCGAAGGGCGACCTTCTTCACGCTCGAATATACCAAGCAGCAGACCCTGCAGCGCATCCATGCCCTGCCCGAAGGGGAAGCGCTTGGCGATAAGGTGGAGATCGTCACCTCGGACGAGATCAGCGCCGATTACATCATGCGCCATCTCGCCGGTGCCCCGCGGGGAACGGTCGCTGTCATCGACTATCTGCAGATTCTCGACCAGCAGCGCATCAAGCCGAGCCTTTCGGAACAGGTGACCGCGCTTCGCAGCTTTGCCCGTGAAACAGGCATCGTGCTGGCCTTCATCTCACAGATCGACCGGTCCTTCGAAGCCGATGGCAAGGGCTTGCCGGATCTGACCGACATCCGTCTGCCGAACCAGCTCGATCTCAGCCTGTTCACCAAGGCCTGCTTCCTGCACGATCGCGAAGTCCGGCTTCAGCGCGTGGCCTAAATCGTAAAGCGAGGGCCAGTGTCCGCCGGACGCCGGCCCTCAGCTTTCTGGTGACCGCTGCGGCTGCACCGAGAATGCATCCGACGTCATTCCCTGCCGCATGCGCTTCGTCGCGAAGTCGACGAAGGCCCTGAGCTTGGGCAGCGACTGGCTGCGGCTCGGGTAATAGAGGCAGAGCCCCGGCACATCGCGGGCGTGATCCTCCAGCACCGGAATGAGGCTTCCCTGCTCGATATAGTGCCTGATGACCGAGCCGACCGTGTAGAGAAAGCCGACGCCGCGAAGGGCTGCCCGGATCGAGGCTTCGTAGTCGTTGAGAATGAGCGGACCATCGACCGCAACCTTCAGGCTCTCGCTGCCATCGACGAATTCCCAGGTCCGCGACACCTGCCCGCCTCGCCGGGTCAAGAGAACGGGCAACCCCTGCAGCTCTCGCGGATGGCCGGGCCTGGGATATTTCCTGAGCAGGCTCGGCGCGCCGACAACAACGAACTTGTCCGGCGGCGTCAGCCAGGTCGAGACCATATCGAGCTCGATCGTATGCCCGAGCCGGATGCCGGCATCGAACCCTTGCTCGACGATGTTGGTGAACTCGTCATCGCCGACAAGTTCCAGACTGATGCCAGGATAGGCCTCGTGGAAATCAGGCAGCAGGCTGTTGATCAGCAGCGAAACCGCCGGGCGCGGCGCATTGATGCGCAGGTTACCACTCGGCTGTTCGCCGAGATCACGGGCGGCGTTCACGCCGGCCTGAAACATCGCTGCTGCCGGCTTGGCATGCGCAAGCAGCTTCTGGCCCGCTTCCGTCAGCCGCACGCTGCGGGTCGTCCTTGCAAACAGCGCAGCCCCCACCCGCCGTTCCAGCGTCTGGATGCCCTGGCTGATCGCCGATGGGGTCAGGCCCAGCTGACGTGCGGCTGCGCGAAATCCATTCTGCTCGGCCACTGCCAGAAATATGGCAAGACCATCCAGTTCCGCTCGGTCCATTGTGCAGCCTTGCTTTACAGCGTGATCAGATAGGGGCTAATTATCAAACAATAGGCTGCATGCCATATCTTGGCAAGAAGCGCGGCCAACAGCTTTCCGCCCTTCCAAACCTTGATCGGCAATCCCTCGGGCTCGGTGTCCTCTCGATCGAAGAGGCGCGCCTTCACGCCTACCCTAAAAAAAGAGAATTCCATGAAAATCTACGACAGACCGGGCTTCCCAAACCCCATGCGCATCCGCATCGTGCTGGCGCAAAAGGGTCTGGATTCCGAAATCGAGTTCGTGCCGGTCGACCTTATCGCCGCCGAGCACAAGCAGCCCGCCTTCCTTGCGAAGAACCCATCGGGCGTACTGCCGGTGCTGGAACTGGATGACGGCACGCTGATTTCCGAAAGCATAGCGATTACCGAATATCTCGACAATCTCGATGGAAAGCCGGAGCTCACCGGCCGCACCCCGAAGGAAAAGGCTCTCATCCATATGATGCAGCGGCGCGCCGAGGCCTATGTGCTCGACCCCGTCGGCATCTACTTCCATCACGCCACACCCGGCCTCGGCGCGGCATTGCAGGCCTTCAAGAGCCCACAATGGCCGGGCCGCACCGAAATGGGCGAGCGCGAGGGCGAGAAGGCAAAGGAGGGTCTGCGCTATTTCAACGAGATCCTCGGCAAGCAAGCCTTCCTGACAGGCGAGACCTATTCGATGGCCGACATCACCTTGCTCGCCGGCCTCGCCTTCGCCGAAGTCGCCGGCATCGTCCCGTCAGGCCTCGACGCACTGACGCAGTGGCAGGCGCGCATGGCTGATCTGCCCGCCGTCAAGAACCGCAGCGGCCAGAACTTTCTCCCCGACGATCTCAAGCGCTTGGGCTTCTGAACTCAGCCGCGATAGCGCAGCGCATCCACCACCACGGCGAAGGCCGGCGTCGGTTGGCGCCGGCTGGGATAATAGAGGTGGAAGCCTGAAAAGGGCGGGCACCAGTCTGCAAGCACGCGGGTCAGTCGGCCCGCCTCGAGATCGCCGCGAATTCGGTCTTCCAGCACGAAGGCGAGACCCGCGCCCGCAATGGCCGCCTTCACGGCCAGCGCGCCGGTATTGACCGCGAGCTGGCCCTCCACTCGCACGCGCAGCTCCCGGCCGCCCTGCTCGAATTCCCAGGCATAGAAGCCGCCCGCCGTCGGCAGTCGCAGATTGATACAATTGTGCTCCGTCAGGTCATGCGGTGTGTGCGGGCGATCTCGCCCCTCGAAATAACCGGGGGAGCCGACGACGGCCATCCTGACATCCGGGCCGATGCGCGCGGCCACCATGTCCTTCGCAACCTGTTCGCCGAGCCGCACGCCGGCATCGAGGCGTTCGGCGACGATATCGGTCAAGCCGTTATCAACAAGGATTTCGATGGCGATATCGGGATATTGCGGCAGCAGCCTCTCCACGGTCGGGAGGAGGATCAGCTCTGCTGCCTGCTCGCCTGCCGAAATGCGCACTGTGCCCGAGGGCTTTTCGCGCAGCGCCGATAGTTGCGCGAGCTCCGCGTTGATCTCCTCAAGCCGCGGCCCGACCGACTGGATCAGCCGCTCGCCGGCAACGGTCGGCGAAACCTTGCGCGTCGTGCGGGTGAGCAGCCGCAGGCCCATCCGCTCTTCGAGGCCGCGCACCGTCTGGCTGAGTGCGGATTGCGAAACCCCAAGCATGGCAGCAGCCCGCGTAAAACTGCCCTCGCGCGCGACGGTCAGGAAAGCGGAGATGTCGTCAAGGTTAGTCCGGCTCATTCATAAGGTGTCCTAATAGGTTCATGCGGAATTTAGCTCCTAATCGCAGAACTGCGTAGACGCTAAATGAAGATCAACAGAAATTATCCGCAGGCAAGGACATCAGACATGCAGATCAAACGAAGCGGCTTCGCACCCTCCGTTCCGGGTCCGGAGGCCTATTTCACCGGAACCGTGCGTCTCGACTCCCGTTTCGACAACGATGATCCCGACCGCGTCGGCGGCGCCACGGTGACTTTCGAGCCGGGGGCGCGCACCGCCTGGCACACCCATCCGCTCGGCCAGACGCTCATCGTCACCTCCGGCCTCGGCTGGGCGCAGCGCGAAGGCGGCCCGATCGAGGAGATCCGGCCGGGCGACATCGTCTGGTTCGCACCTGGCGAAAAGCACTGGCACGGCGCCACGGCAAGCACGGCCATGAGCCACATCGCCATCGCTGAAAAGCTGAACGGTAGTCCCGTCGACTGGATGGAGAAGGTCACGGACGAACAATATCACCTGATGGAGACACGATAATGCAGAAGCGCAAACTCGGAACGCATGGCCCCGAAGTCTCGGCCCTCGGCCTCGGCTGCATGGGGCTGAGCTATGGCTACGGCCCGGCGACTGAAAAGCAGGCCGCCATCACCCTCATCCGCACCGCTTTCGACCGCGGCGTGACCTTCTTCGATACGGCCGAAGCCTATGCCCAGGGCGCCAATGAGGAACTGCTCGGCGAAGCACTCGAACCCTTCCGCGGCCAGGTGGTGATCGCCACCAAATTCGGCTTTCGCGACGGTGATGTCAGCAAGGGCCAGGACAGCAGCCCCGAGCGCATCCGTGAGGTCGCCGATGCCGCTTTGAAGCGGCTGCGCACGGATTGCATCGATCTCTTCTACCAGCACCGCGTCGATCCCGAAGTGCCGATGGAAGATGTCGCCGGTGCGGTGAAGGATCTGATCGCCGCCGGCAAGGTCAAGCATTTCGGCATGTCCGAGGCCGGCGCCGGTTCGATCCGCCGGGCGCATGCGGTCCAGCCCGTCGCCGCCCTGCAGAGCGAATATTCCCTCTGGTGGCGCGAGCCCGAGAAGGAAATCCTGCCGCTGCTCGAAGAACTCGGCATCGGCTTCGTTCCGTTCAGCCCGCTCGGCAAGGGTTTCCTGACAGGCGCGATCACCGAGAACACCAGTTTCGACAAGACGGATTTCCGTAACGTCGTGCCGCGCTTTTCGGAAGAAAACCGTAAGGCCAATCAAGGCCTCGTGGCGGTGCTATCAGGCATCGCCGCCGCCAAGCAAGCGACGGCGGCCCAGATCGCGCTCGCCTGGCTGCTGGCGCAAAAGCCGTGGATCGCACCGATCCCCGGAACTACCAAGCTGCACCGGCTGGAAGAGAATATCGGCGGCGCGGCAATCGAACTAACGGCGCAGGATCTGCAGGATATCGAAGCGGCGTTGGCGGATGTCACCGTGCAGGGAGATCGCTACCCGGCTCATTTGCAGGCGCGTGTTGGGCGGTAAGCGGAAGGCACCGAGAGGACTTGTCATGGCTGACAATATCAGGTCGGATAGTGGGCAAGGTTGAGCCCGTGGCCCCTCATCCGACCCTTCGGGCCACCTCTCCCCGATGGGGAGAAGGGGTGCGCAGCGACGTCCAGCCACCCCTCAAAGCGTCCTGATTCGTTGCAGACAGCGCTACAGGCTCCCCCTTCTACGCTGCGGGGAGAAGGTGCCCGAAGGGCGGATGAGGGGGCCACGGGCGCCAGCAGAAGCACGCAGCGATTTTCTGTGAAAACAACGAGATAGAGCATTTCCGTTATCAAAACAGGCCGACGATGCTCTGCAAAAGGAATGACCATGTCTGACAACATCAAGGGAAAAACCGTCGTCATCACCGGCGCCAGCAGCGGCCTCGGCGAAGCGACCGCCCGTCATCTCGCCAATGCCGGCGCCAAGGTCGTGCTGGGTGCCCGGCGGCTCGACAGACTGCAGGCGCTCTCGAATGAACTCGGCCTGCCCGAAGGTTCCGCCATCGAGACCGACGTGACGCAGGCCGATCAGGTCAAGCACCTCGTCGATCACGCCGTCCGTCTGCATGGTCGCATCGACGTCATCGTCAACAATGCCGGCCTCATGCCGCACTCGCCCTTGGAGCGCGGCAAGATCGACGATTGGGACCGGATGATCGATGTGAACCTCAAAGGCGTGCTCTACGGCATTGCCGCCGCCCTTCCCCATATGAAAGAGCAGAAGAGCGGCCATATCATCAACGTCTCATCGGTCGCTGGCCACAAGGTTCGCCCCGGCAGCGCCGTTTACGCGGCGACCAAGACTGCCGTCCGCATCATTTCGGAGGGCCTGCGCCAGGAGGTGAAGCCCTACAATATCCGCACGACGATCGTCTCGCCCGGTGCTGTGGAGTCCGAGCTGCCGCAGAGCATTACCGAGGCCGATGTCGCGGCCGGCATTGCGGATTTCTACGAACGCTACGCCATCCCGGCCGAGAGCTTCGCAAGGGTCGTCGCCTTCGCGATCGCCCAGCCTGATGATGTCGATATCAACGAGATCCTGTTCCGGCCGACGGCGCAGGAACTCTGACGGGAACAAGCTGGCAGACGAAGCAACCTTCAGCACAAAGTTGCATAAATGCCGCAATGCCGCAGCCGATATCATCGGGCTGCGGCGTTGCTCTCCCCTTTGCGCCGATCATTTGCTATCGATACCCGCGAAGAGCATAGGCGTATCGAGGTAGACTTTGCCTAAGTAAGTACCGGTCTCAATCCAGTTTCACCCCTATCGCCGGATAGCCGCGGGCTATCGGCGGTTGAACACGTTCATCGGGTGGCGGCAAGAGACCGGTTTGGCATTGTTCCGAACGCCAGTGCAGCTCCGCTGTCTCTGCTCTTCACCCACCCGAAAGCATCGCCACGCCGCACCCTCATGGGTTTTCTCACGCGCCATCTTGGTGGACTTCCGAACGGAAGACCAAGATACTATGTGCTGTGCACTTCGGGTCCGATGGACCATTACCCCGAAAACCGCCCCCCAGCCCTGGATTGCCTGTGGCGGATGCGGCGGATTGAAAGCCTTTCAATCGAGCGACAAGATCCGGTTAAACGCCAATGGCCGCAAGCTCGATGCCTGGCTGATCTATAAATGCCTGGCCTGCGACAAGACCTGGAACCGGCCGCTCTTCGAGCGCAAGAATGTCCGCGACATCGGTCCGGCAACGCTCGACGCACTCCAGTCCAACGATGTCAAATGGATCCGCGCCGAAAGCTTCAACCTCGACGCACTGAAACGCAAGTCGCAGCGCGTCGACGAATTCCCTGAATTCGAGATCGCCAAGGAGGTGCTGCGCGAGGCCGCCGGCTGGACGCGGCTGGAGATCGAGCTGATGGTGCCCTTGCCTGCTGGCACACGCCTCGACCGTCTGCTGGCATCCGAGCTCAAGCTCTCACGCACGCGGCTTCAGACGCTCCATGAGAAAGGCCTGCTCCGGACGAATTCCGATCGCACCGACATCCTGCGGCGGCGTATCAGGACCGGCATCGAAGTGATGGTCGACCTCGCGACCGTCGCGGATCGCGAGCTCTCCTGGGGACCCCTGGCGACCGGCAGTCCCCGATAGCCTGCAGCGCGAAGGCCTGTATGCCGGGCCTTCGTCACCGAGCCTGTCCGCGCCGGCGGTGGCGATCAGCTCAATCCCGGCGATGTGGCGAGCGAGACGACTGCATCAGCCTGTGGGCGCCGTCCATGAATGCGATGGGGTTTCAGCCGGTCTTGCGATGTCAGCGGATTATCCGTTTCGATTGCCCGGAAGATATCCTGCAGTTCGGGCTCCTCGACGAGAAGCGCCGCTTCGCCCGCGGAAATCCAGATCTTCTGCCTCTCCGCATATTCGCGAAAATGGGCGGCCTCGCTCTCCAGTCGCAGCAGATGGATCGAGACCGTCAGCGGCGTGCTGTGATCCTTCAGATAGCTGTAATAGCCGAGCGGCTTCTTCCGGACCTTGCCGATGATTCCAGCTTCTTCGAAGGCCTCGCGCTGAGCACGGCGATAAGGCTTTTCCTTCCTCTCCAGATAACCCTTCGGGATCACCCATCGTCCGGTATCGCGGCTGGTGATGAGCAGAACGCTCAGCCTTCCGCCTCTCTCGACACGGCAGCAGATGGCACCACACTGATCGACCCCGGGGCGACCTGCCCTTGACGGAGTTTCCTCTTTCAATTCAATTAAATGCCTGGATAGCTGCATGGTCCGCTCGTTATCTCCTTCTCCTTGCATGGAAAATAGAGCGCAACATCAGATCGAAAATGCTAACCCCTAAAATTAGGGTATCCGATGCATCGTGCGGCCCCCTGCCTCAGGGAAACAGGCTTGCAATCCCATAGAAGGCTGCGGCGATAGCAGCAGCGGCCGGCATGGTGACGACCCAGGCGATGACGATATTGCCGGCAACACCCCAGCGCACGGCCGAAAGACGCCGCGCTGCCCCCACGCCGATGATTGCTCCGGTGATCGTGTGCGTCGTCGACACGGGAATGCCGAGCCAGGTCGCAGCAAACAGCGTCAGCGCCCCGCCGGTTTCGGCGCAGAAACCCTGCATCGGATTAAGCCTGGTGATTTTCGAGCCCATCGTGTGAACGATCCGCCAGCCGCCGAAGAGCGTGCCGAGCGCCATGGCCGACTGACAGGAGATGACCACCCAGAGCGGCACATGAAAGCTGGGGCCGAGCTGCCCCTGGCTGAAGAGAAGAACGGCGATGATGCCCATGGTCTTCTGCGCATCGTTGCCGCCATGGCCGAGCGAATAGAGTGAGGCCGAGACGAACTGCATGAAGCGGAAGGTGCGGTCGACGGCAAAGGGCGTCTGGCGCACGAAAAGCCAGGAGACGACGAGGACGAAAAACAGCGCGAGAAGGAAGCCGATTGCCGGCGACATGACGATCGCACCGACCGTCTTCAACAAGCCGCCCCAGACGATGGAGCTGAAGCCGACCTTCGCAAACCCCGCCCCGACAAGCCCGCCGACCAGCGCATGCGAGGACGACGAGGGAATGCCGAACAGCCAGGTGACGATGTTCCAGACGATCGCTCCCATCAGCGCCGCAAAGATCACCTGCGGCGAGACGATGGCCGGGTCGATGATGCCGGTGCCGAGCGTTTCGGCGACATGCAGGCCGAAGAACAGGAAGGCGATGAAATTGAAGAAGGCGGCCCAGGCGA
The DNA here is from genome assembly GCF_000281145.1 of Rhizobium sp. CF142. Taxonomy (NCBI): domain Bacteria; kingdom Pseudomonadati; phylum Pseudomonadota; class Alphaproteobacteria; order Hyphomicrobiales; family Rhizobiaceae; genus Rhizobium; species Rhizobium sp. CF142. The sequence goes on from NZ_AJWE01000037.1 coordinate 49,867, forward strand.
CGGCATATTGCGGCCTCAGAACCCGGGTGGAAACGATGGTCGCGATCGAGTTTGCTGCATCGTGCAACCCGTTCAGGAAATCGAAGAACAGTGCGACGCCGATCAGACAGACCAGCAACGGAAGAGAGAGTGTGGCTTCCATCAGACGTTCTCGATGACGACGCCGCTGATTTCGTTGGCCACGTCCTCGAACCGGTCGACGATCTTTTCCAGGCTGGAGTAGATCTCGCTGCCGATCATATAGGCCATGGCATTGCCGCTGGCGCCATGCCGGCGATAGAGATCCCTCAGGCCCTCGTCATGCAGTTCGTCCGAGCGCCCCTCGACCCGGGTGATCTCTTCGGCGATGACAGCGAGCCGCTGTGCATTCGCACCCATCTTGTTGAGAAGCGGGATTGCTTCCTCCATCAGCGCCGCCGCCTTGACGATCTCCCCGCCCATCTCCTGCATCAGCGGGTCGAAACTCGTCTGCTCGAACAGGCGGATGATCTTCACCGTCTTGTGCATCATGTCGATCGCATCATCCATGGACTGGATCAGATCCTTGATGTCGCCGCGATCAAAGGGCGTGATGAAGCTGCGCCGGACGGCGACCAGCACTTCGCGGGTAATGTCGTCAGCCTGGTCTTCCAGTGCGATGATCTTGTCGCAATTCTCTTCGACCGCCTCGCCCTTCAACAGCTTTTCCATAGCATGGGCGGCTGCGACGACCGTTTCCGAATGCCTGCAGAACATCTCGAAGAAGCGGTCCTCCCGCGGCATCATCTTGCGAAACACGCTCATCATCTCGGGCGATCCTTCCTGAACCGGGGACTGTCGTAGAAGACTGTCACAAATCTGTCATAAAGCGTCGCAGGCAATTGATCGAAAAAGTAAAATTTGACAATGCTAGATGTCATGAAATCCCGCAAAAAAGACGCAAAATCCCCCGCCGGACCATCAAAGCCCCTGCTGAAGCAGCTTGCAGAGCGACCCGAGAAGCTTTTCTCCGGCGCCTTTCGCCAGCAATATGGCGCGCTCTGCTTCCGTTACCGAAACGGCGGTCCCGAGGCTGATCGCCCCGAAATCGAAGTCCTCGTCGTCACCACGCGCGACAGCGGCCGCTGGATCATTCCCAAGGGCTGGCCGATGAAAAAGAAGAAACCGCATGAGGCAGCCGCCATCGAAGCCTGGGAGGAAGCCGGCGTGCGCGGAACGGTGAGCAAACAGCCGGTCGGCCGCTACACCTATCTGAAAGAACTGGATGACGGCGACGTCGCGCCCTGCATCGTCGATATCTTCCAGATCGAGGTGGAGCACACGCAAGGGCAGTTCCGCGAAACCGGCCAGCGCATGCTGGATTGGGTGAGCCCCGACGAAGCGGCACGGCGCGTGCGCGAACTCGAATTGAAATCCCTGCTCGTCGATTTCCGCCCCCGGCACGGCAGGCGGCAGCGCAAGAAGAAGGGCTGATCGGCTGACATCCGGGTTCCGTCATTTCGCACTTACAACCATCACCTGTTTGACGCCGCGCCGCCATCATTAAACGGCGGATAAGCCGCAATTGGAGTTCAGCTTCGCGCAAGTGGCAGGAATTGGTCTGTCCGAATGGGGGAAACACCGATGCCCGGAGCATCATCGAGCGCGCGCATGCAAACAGGCTTCCACGCGATTTTCATCCTGCTGGTTCTTTGCCTGAGACCCGCAGTCGGAATGCCGCGATGTCCTCCGCAGAATGAGCTGCTGGCAAAGGCGAAGGTGGTGGTCGAGGCCAGCGTGAAATCGCTGTTCATCGGTGAATCCGGTTTGATCGTGACAAACGAATTCCCGACCCGGATGATCCGGGCGGATCTGGAGATCAGGAGGGTCATCAAAGGCGACTTCGCTGGAAAGGAGGTGACGGTGTATGGCGCAATGTTTCCGCCGGGACCGTACCGGGAGTTGAGCCTGATGGCACTATTGGCCGGGTTTGACGGTCACGACACCTTCGAATGGGAGCTTTCATCTTACGAGCTCGGGGATACCGGCATGTCGTTCTTCGTAATGAGCGACTGCATATACCACAAATTTCCCGACTTCATTGCCAATCCGCAATGAGCGGCCGTCGATGCAGCCCTACTCGCGGTCGCTCCGCTTCTCCTGCGACATGAGCCGGCTGAGCGTGGTTGCCGGGATCGCGTCGGCGGCATAGGTGAAGGTGCCCGATGATTTTACCTCCTCGGCCGCCCGCAGCAGCGCACCAAGTGCCGCGCGCGCAAAGGACCCGCCGACACTCACCCGGCGCACGCCTGCCGCCGAGAGTTCGGCAACGCTGTAGCGCGGCCCCTTCAGGCCCATCACCACATTGACGGGCTTGTCGACGGCGGCGCAGACGGTTCGGATGGCGTCGATATCAGGCAGGCCTGGTGCATAGAGCACATCGGTGCCGGCCGCCGAGAAAGCCTGCAGCCGCTTGATCGTGTCATCGAGATCGGGTCGCTCCCAGAGAAAATTCTCCGCCCTCGCCGTCAGCAGGAAAGGCAGTTTCCGCGCCGCCTCCGCCGCGGCCTGCACGCGCTCGACGGCCTGCGAGAGATCATAGATCGGCCTTGCCGGATCGCCGGTGGCATCCTCGATCGATCCGCCGACGAGCCCGATCGCGGAGGCGAGCCGGATCGTTTCGGCGCAGATCTCGGGCGCCGCACCAAACCCGTCCTCGAGATCGGCCGATACGGGAAGATCGGTTGCCCCGACGATCTCGCCGGCATTGTCGAGGATCTCGCCACGCTTCAGGCTCGCAAAGGAATCCCGCTTGCCCTTGGAAAAGGCATAACCGGCGCTGGTGGTTGCCAGGGCCTCGAAACCGAGGCTCGTCAGAATCCGGGCCGAGCCGGCATCCCACGGGTTCGGTATGACGAATGCCTCATCCCGTTGATGCAATGCCTTAAACCGTTCGAACTTCGCCTGTTGCTCCGCCACGACTCTCCTCCTGCGCAAATGACAGCGAGGCCAGACTAGCAGTCGCGAACAAAATGTGAACGATTTTGTGCCGCCTACTCGGATTTTGCTGGTGGCAGCGGCCAAGCATCAGTTACGCAGCCGATACCCCGTCTTGAAGATCCAGCCGAGCGTGCTGAGGCAAATCACCAGAAACAGCGAGATCATCCCAAGGCTGACCAGCGGATTGACATCGGCAATCCCGTAAAAACTCCAGCGGAAACCGCTGACGAGATAGAGCACTGGGTTGAAATGGCTGACGGCCTGCCAGAAGGGCGGCAGCATGTTGATCGAGTAGAAGCTGCCGCCGAGGAAGGTCAGCGGCGGGACGACCAGCATGGGGATAAGGTTCAACTGCTCGAAATTCGTCGCCCAGATGCCGATCATGAAGCCGAACAGGCTGAAGCTGATCGCCGTCAGTAGGAAGAACAGCACCATCATGAAGGGATGCTCGATGCGGACATCGACAAAGATATTCGCGGTTAGCAGGATGATGACGCCGATGATCAGCCCCTTGGTGGCCGCTGCTCCGACATAGCCGATCAGGATCTCCGTCATGGCGACGGGGGCCGAGAGGATCTCGTAGATCGTGCCGGTGAATTTCGGGAAATAGATGCCGAAGGAACCGTTGCCGATGCACTGGCCGAGCAGCGTCAGCATGATGAGGCCGGGCGTGATGAAGGCGCCGTAGGAGACTCCCTCCACCTCCTGGATGCGCGAGCCGACGGCTGCGCCGAAGACGATGAAATAGAGCGAGGTGGAAATGACGGGCGATATGACGCTCTGAAGCAGCGTGCGCCGGGTGCGTGACATCTCGAAGTAATAGATGGATTTGATCGCCTCGAAGTTCATTTTGCGGCTCCCACCAGCGATACGAATATGTCTTCGAGCGAGCTCTGCCGCGTCGAGAGATCCCGGAAATGGATGTTGTTCTGGCCAAGCCGCGTCAGAAGCGACGCCACGCTCTCGTGTTCGTTGCGGGTGTCGAACTCATAGACAAGGCGATTTCCCTCGGCCTCGATCGACAGGCCGTTGCCGGCAAAACAGTCGGGGAGTTTTTCCAGGGGGTCGTTGAGTTCGAGGATCAGCTGCTTGCGGCCGAGCTTGGCCATCAGCGCCTGCTTGTCTTCGACGAGCAGCAGTTCGCCGCCATTGATGACGCCGACGCGGTCGGCGATCTCTTCGGCCTCTTCGATATAGTGCGTCGTCAGGATGATGGTCACACCCGAGGCGCGCAGCCGCTCGACGACATGCCACATGTCCTTGCGCAGCGTCACGTCCACGCCCGCCGTTGGCTCGTCGAGGAAGAGGATGGAGGGCTCGTGCGATAGCGCCTTGGCGATCAGCACGCGCCGCTTCATGCCACCGGAGAGCTGGCGCAGCGTGTTGTCCTTCTTGTCCCAGAGAGACAGGTCGCGCAGCACCTTTTCGATATGAGCGGGATTGGCCCTCTTGCCGTGCAGCCCGCGCGAAAAGCTGACCGTATTCCACACCGTCTCGAACTGGTCGGTGGTCAGCTCCTGCGGCACCAGGCCGATCAGCGTGCGCGTGGCGCGGAAATCCTTCACCACATCATGCCCGTCGACCACGACCGCGCCGCCGCTCGGATTGGCGATGCCGCAGATGATCGAGATCAGCGTCGTCTTGCCCGCCCCGTTCGGCCCGAGCAGCGCCAGGATTTCGCCGCGTTCGATTTCGAGGTTGATGCCCTTCAGCGCCTGGAAGCCGTTTGCATAGGTCTTGGTGAGATTCTGGACGGAAATGATCGGTGCCATGGGGCTCTTTGCGGATATCAGGTCGAATTCGCCCGCTATATAGCCCCTTTGTGAAGCTTTGACATCCACAGGCGCCTGAACACAGCATTCACACGATCCGGCTATCCGCCAAAAAAGTCAGGCACGGACGTTCATCCACAGGACAGATCGGGCCTATGAAAAGAAAATCACCGCCCGGTTTGCCATGTCATCAATCGGTGATGTTCGTCCCTCATAAACACACCCGAGGACAGCACCGGCCTCCGCCCGCCGCCCACCCCTTTGCGGAGCCGCCCTCATGGCGATCTCGTTACGCCTTCTGCTGACCTCGGCATTGTAGTGAAATTTATTGTCAGTCACGAAATGCAAGGAGCCGGCCCAGTATCCCCTGTTCAGCCGCGTTCGTCTAAGCCGGCCCTGTGCCGGCTTTCTTTTTTCAGCAGACGAGAACCGATCCAGCGAAACAATGTGTCCGGCGTGCAGTACCCTGTCCGCAGCGGCCTCAATTCAACCACCCGAACACTTCAACCCGCCGCCAAAAACCTCTACCCTGACCCCAGCACAACCTGGATTGGCCGAACCGTCATGAACGAGCCGCACCCCATTTCGCCGTCAGGACAAAAGCTTGTCTCCATCGAGGAGATCGTCGATATCAAGCCGCGACGGCCGCTGGCGACGACGCGGGATCGGGGATGGAGCGGAGTGACGGTCGATCTCTATCGGCCGCGGCTCGATTGTTCGCAGACCTATCCGGCCCTCGATCACCATCTGATTTCCTATTGCCCCTCCGGCCGCGCCCGGCTGATTCAGCGGCGCAACGGGGTCGTCCATGAAGGCACGATTTCGGCCGGCATGTCGCTTCTGATGCCGGCGGGCTGCGTATCGACCTGGGAGGGCCGCACGCCGACATCGGCGCGGCTGCGCGTTCCGGCCCGGTTGGTGGCGGCGGCCGGCGAAGAGCTTGGGTCGCACGCGGCGGCAAGCATCGAAATCAGGAATATATTCGAAACCCGCGACAGGTTGATCGAGCATATGGCGCTCGTACTGCTCGCCGAACTGGAGCAGCAGGCCCATCCCGCCCAGGCGCTGATCGTCGACCAGGTCTCCGCCGCCATCGCCGCGCATCTCCTGAGGGCCTATAACGCCTTTGGCATTGCGGAGCGCCGCACGCTGCCCGGCCTCGGCAAGGCCGAGATCGAGCGCATCACCAGCTATATCGAGGACAATCTCGACAGGATGATCGGACTTGCCGAGCTGGCCGCCCTCGTCGATGTCAGCCGCTTTCATTTCGCCCGGCTTTTCAAGCAGAGCACCGGCGTGAGCCCGATCAATTTCGTCGAACAGCGGCGGATCGAGCGCGCCCGGGTGCTGATTGCCGAAACCGATACGTCGCTGGCGGAAGTGGCCCTCGCGACCGGCTATTCCGACCAGAGCCATTTCACCCGGCGTTTCCACCGCCTGACGGGCGGCACGCCCGCCGCTTTTGCGCGCGAACACGGACGTCGGCTGCGCCGCCGCCCGCCGAATTAGGGCCAGGTTTTGCTCGAAGCAAGCGGCCGCCTGCACGGAGCGATCAGCTGTTTCGCTCCGGCATGCAAAAGGTTACTTTAAGGCGAAAAAATAAACGGCTCGCCTGCCTGCCGCCGCCGCCCTATTTTGTTCCTCTCGGCCCTGTTTTTGACCCCTATCTGATGGGATGAGCGATGCCCGATATAACCAACCGCGTCATGGCCGTGCGCCAGCATGTCGACGAAACCGTTGTTACCGCGATGGCGCATCTGATCGAAGACGCACCGGATTTTCGCCTGAACCGCGTCAATCCGCTGGCCTTTGCGCAGACGAACGGGCTCGGCGAACAGGAGAGCATCGCCGCCTTCCTGCATGCAACCCAGCTCGGCCTTTTCGAACTCTCCTGGAACGTCGTCTGTCAAAGCTGCGGCGGCGTGCTCTATCAGGCGGAATCGCTGCAGGGCATCGACCAGCACCACTATAATTGTTCCTTCTGTGCGCTCGATTGCGAACCGACGCTCGACGAAACAGTGGAGATCACCTTCACGGTCGACCCGCGCATCCGCCACATCGCCGCCCACGATCCCGACAGCCTGCCGCTCTGGGACTATACGCGCCAGATCTTCTGGAGTTCCGGCAGCGACCTACCCGAGCATCTTGCGCCCATCGTCGGCGAGGTCGTTCTCGACGCATTCGAGATTGCGCCGGGTGCGCGCATGGGCCGCCAGGTTCAGATGAGCGAGGGTGTGGCGATCCTCTTCGATCCTGTGACCCACAGCTCGCGCTTCCTGGAGGTGACCGGCGAACCGGCCGAAGGCCAGCGCCTGTCGATCGAGATCGATGACGCACATCAGGCCGGCGAAACGCTGCGGGTGGCGCCCGGCCTTCTGTCGCTCGATCTGGAAAACCGGACGAACCGCAGGATCATACCGATCCTCTGGATCGCCGGCGAGGCGCTGGAAGCGATCCTTACGCGGCGTGTGCCTGTCCTGACTGCCAAGCGGCTGCTCACCCACCAGACCTTCCGGGATATCTACCGCACCAATGTTCTCGATCTCAACCAGCGCTTCAGGATCACCAGCCTGACCTTCCTGTTCACCGACCTGAAGGGATCGACCGAACTCTACGAGCGGATCGGCGACCTTGCCGCTTTCGATCTGGTGCGCTCGCATTTCCAGCTCATGTATCAGGTCGTTTCCGCCCATGGCGGCGCGGTGGTCAAGACGATCGGCGATGCGATCATGGCAACCTTTCCGAGCCCGGCACAGGGCGTGGCCGCCGCGCTCGACATCCGCAAGGTGATCGATGAACTCAACCGGCGCGACAGCCGCGACGACCTGTTCCTGAAGGTCGGCCTCCATAGCGGCCCTTGCCTTGCCGTGCTGATGAACGAGCGGCAGGATTATTTCGGCCAGACGGTCAATGTCGCCTCGCGCCTGCAAGCGATCGCCACCCCGGACATGATCTTTGCAACGACACCGGTGGTCGAGGACGAGGAGGCGCGTGCGCTGCTTGCCGCGCGCGGCCGCAGCCTGCACGGCACCACCGCCTTCCTGCGCGGGCTCAGCGGCGAAATACCGGTTTACGGCATTCCCGCCTGAACTGAGAGCGACAGCAAGGCGGTACCAGGAGCCGCAACACCCTTCAATACGGGCCTGAATTTTTCACCCTTAATGGCTCGGACACGCCATTGAGGGGAATTTACCATGAACGAACTTGCCGCCGTCATTCCGTTTCGCGCCAAGGCCGGAAGCGGAGAGGAGGTCGCACGTCTGATTGCAAGCGCGCTGCCGCATGTCGAGGATGAGGCCGGCACGACGACCTGGCTCGTGCTGCGTTCCGAAGCCGATCCCGATCTGATCTTCCTCGTCGATCTCTTCGCCAATCCCGAAAGCCGCAATGCGCATATGAGCGGGCAAGCGGCAAAGCTGATCCTTGCAAACGTGCCGCCGCTGCTTGCTGAGTCGCCCTCCATTCATCCAGCAACGATCGTTGCACGCAAACCCGCGTCCGGCAGAGGCGACAGGTGAGTATCCCAGCGCGGATCAAGAGAGCCGGCAGGAGCAGGTAACCTTTCGGCTGCTGCAGCGAACTTCAAGACAGGTGGATCACACCGCCCCAGACGACTGAACGGTCCTCTGGCCATCCTTAAAAACCGGAGAATAGCAATGTCCAATCGCATCCTGTCCACGCTCGTCGTCGGCGCCTTCGCCAGCGCCATCGGTGCCCTCTCGGCCCTGCCGGCTGGTGCCGAAGAATTCACCGACGCGCAGAAGAAGATCCAGGCAGAACACACCGCCCTGGTGAAATCCGGCAAGGTCGAGCCCTGCTTCGGCACGGCGTTGAAGGGCCAGAACGATTGCTACGCCGGCGCCGGCACGACCTGCGCAGGCACGAGCACCGTCGACTACCAGGGCAACGCCTTCAAGCTCGTTCCGAAGGGCACCTGCACCACCATGTCCACGCCGAAGGGTGCCGGCAGCCTCACTCCCAAGGCCTGATCCGACGCCGATCCGGGAGGCCTGCTCCGGGCAGGACCGGATGACCGCCCGCCGGAAGACTGCCCCAAGGACCGACATCCTCCGAAGACTTGCCTCCCGAAAAGACCGGCCCGCTCCTGCGCGGGCCGGTCCCATCCCGACCGATGCCAGGTGCCCCATGCAAAGTCCAGACATTGCCCTCCCTGATCAAGACATGCCGGCCCGCGCCGGTGTCGGCCTCAAGGCAGAGCATTACCGCCACATCATCGACACCCTGCCCGATATCGGCTTCTTCGAGGTGCATGCGGAAAACTACATGGGCGAAGGCGGCCCGCCGCATCGTTATCTCGCCGCTGTGCGCGAGCATTATCCGCTGTCGCTGCATGGCGTCGGCCTGTCGATCGGCGCCGACCGGCCGCTCGACAGGCAGCATCTTTTCCGGCTGAAGGCGCTGAACGAGCGCTACCGGCCCGCACTCTTTTCCGAACATCTCGCCTGGTCGTCGCATGATGCCGGCTTTTTCAACGATCTGCTGCCGCTCCCTTATACGAACGAGACGCTGTCTCGCGTCACCGACCACATAAACGAGGTGCAGCAGGCGCTCGGGCGGCAGATGCTGCTCGAAAACCCCTCGACCTATTTGGCCTTTGCCGAAAGCAGCTGGTCGGAGATCGATTTCATCACCGAGATCGTGCAACGCACCGGCTGCGGCCTGCTGCTCGACGTCAACAATGTCTATGTCGCCTCCACCAACCAGCTCTGGGACCCCGTCGCCTATATCGATGCCTATCCGCTCGACCATGTCAGGGAAATCCATCTGGCCGGCCATGCGCGCGAGGCGGACGAGGAAAACCGGCCGCTGCTGATCGACACGCATGACCGCCCGGTCGATGCCATCGTCTGGGACCTCTACGCCCATGCCATCGCCCGCATCGGGCCGGTGGCGACGCTGATCGAATGGGATGCCGATCTTCCGGAATGGCCTGTTCTGGCCGGCGAAGCGGCGCGCGCCGAAAGGCTGATGCGCCAGGCGGCATCGGGACAGATACGCGCGGCTGCCGAATGAGGATCGATCCATGACCGGCCACCGAGTTGCCGTCTACTACGCCTGGGATCGGTCGCGGGAAATCGCTGCCCCCCTTGATATCATCGAGAACCGCTTCCCGGCACTCTTCGAAAGCCGCCGCATCCTCTATCCGCATTATGACGAGCTTGCCGATCCCTACAGATTCGACCAGGGCATCGCCGGCTTTCTGGACGAGATCCTGCGCAGGAATTTCGAGGCTTTCGTCGCGCAGGCGGAGGCCGAGACCGGCCACGCCGTGCTGGAAATGGAGCGTGGCGGTGAGAACGGCGCTATCGTCAGGCTCGATGCCCGGATTCTAGAAAACGCCGATACGCTCATCGTCATTTCCTTCGATTCCCTGCGCACCGGTCAGCAGGCCGACAGCGCCGAAATCGAGGCGGTCAGGGCTTTCCTCTCGAAGCCCGGCAATATGCTCTTCGTCTGCCCGCATCACGATATCGGCGTTGTGGGGGACGCCCCCGACGACGACCGCACCGAAATCCAGATGGAGCACTTTCTCCATCACGGCGACCGCACCATCCCGCCGCAGCAGCGCTTCGGCGGCTTTGCCCGCTCGCTTCTGTCCGGCCTCGGCCTGCCGGTCGAAAACCGCTTCGGCCTTCACCCGGCAAGCGAGCCCGATGGATCGCCTAGCCCCGTTATCGTCGAGCGCGCTCTCGACCGGTACGGGCTTCTCGCCGACGTCAGGACATTCAACCTTCATCCCCACCTGCCGCATTTCGAACGGCTGGGCGAAGCGCTTGATGACCTCGACGTGCTCGCCCGCCAACCGATCGATCTTGCTGCTCCCTCGCACCGCTTCATGCGGGAAGGCCGCACCACGTTCGATGCGCTGCTGCAATCGCGCCCCGGCCTCTTTGCCGGCGACCTCCTGATTGGCGACGCCACGCTCTGGAGCTCGACGGCCGGCGGCCTCGACAGCCTCCGCCGCCTCTGGCGCAATGTCGTCACACGGGGGACGTGATGATGCTGACAGCACCGTCGACCGCCAAACGCCAGCATGATTTCGCCACCGCGCTCCTGGACCCTGCGCAGACCCTGCCCGACGGTCTGGTCGGGCCGGACGGCCAGCCCAGCCTGAAGCGCTTCAACGTCTATCGCAACAATGTCGTCGCCGGCCTGACGGCAACGTTGAAGGATGCGTTTCCGGCCGTGGCGCGCATCGTCGGCGAGGAATTCTTCCTTGCCATGGGGCGCATCTATGTCGCACTCGATCCGCCCACTTCCCCGATCATGCTCGATTATGGCCGGGGCTTTCCCGATTTCATCGAGACTTTCGAACCGGCGGCAAGCCTTCCCTATCTCGCCGACGTGGCACGCATCGAGCGGGCCTGGGTGGAGGCCTATCATGCCGCCGAGGCAGAGCCGGTTGAGGCTAGGGCCTTTGCTGCGATCAAGGCGGACGACCTGCCGCATCTCAGCGTCGCGCTGCATCCGTCGCTGCGCATCGTGCGCTCGCCCTTCCCGGCGCTGACGATCTGGCAGATGAACGTTGCGGACGGGCAGCCGGCCGAAGTGGATATATCCGCCGGCGGCGAAGACATATTGCTGCTGCGCCCTGGCGCGGATGTCGAAGCACGCGCGCTGCCGCCGGGTGCGGCGGCCTTCATCATCGCACTCGGCAAGGGACGGACGATGATCGACGCCATGAAACAGGCGCTGGAAGACAGTCCCCGTTTCGACCTGCCTGCCTGCCTCTCCGGCCTGATGACGGCGGGCGCCGTCATCGCCTTCGCCATCGCATCCGGGAGCGGCAGCAAATGACGGACAAGAGCTTTACGCCTGCCGCACTTTATCTGCGGCTTCTAGACATCGTCAGCCTGATCGGCCTCGCCGTCGCCCCGACGGTTATCCGCATTGCGCTTGCCCTGCCCTTCCTGCGCTCGGGGCTGACCCGCTGGGACGGCTTCCTGCAGCTCTCGGTCGGCACGCAATTCCTGTTCGAAGAGCAGTTCAAGCTGCACATCCTCGGCAATCTCTACGGTTTCCCCGTCCCCGATACGGTCGCCTTCCTCGTCGGCTGTGCGGAAATCGTGCTGCCGGTCCTGCTGCTGGCGGGCTTTGCCACACGCCTTGTCGGCCTTGCGCTGCTGATCATGACCGGTGTCATCCAGCTGGTCTTTCCCAACGGCTGGGTGAATTTTCACCTCTACTGGACTGCCCTTGCGCTCGCCGTCATGGCGCTCGGCCCCGGCCCGCTGTCGCTCGATTATCTCATGCCACGCCTGATTGCCCGCCCGCGCAAAAGGAGCGCGCCTGCATGAGCGAGGAGCGCGGCGACCGACTGAAACTCGTCTCCTCTCGGCCGGCAGGCTCTGTCATCAGGAGCGCACGCCATCGCGAACTCGACTGGACGATCCTGATGGCCCGCGCCCAGGATGGCGATGCTGCCGCCTATCTGCGCCTGCTGCAGGAGATCACGCCCTATCTGCGATCGCTGGCGGTGCGCTATCATCGCGACCCGAGAGACGTGGAGGATACGGTTCAGGATATCCTGCTGACCATTCATTCGATCCGCGAAACCTACGACCCGACCCGGCCCTTCGGCCCCTGGCTCGTCGGCATTGCAAACCGCCGCGCCTTCGACCGGCTGCGCCGGCAGGGACGCCAGCGCGCCCACGAATTCCCGCTGTCGAGCGAACATGACGCGGTTGCAACCGGTACCGATATCGAGGAAGCTGCCAACCGGATTCATCTCGAGGGCGCGATCAGCGACCTGCCGCCGGCGCAACAGCAGGCGATCAACATGCTGAAACTGAAGGAAATGTCGCTGAAGGAGGCTGCCAGAGAGAGCGGGATGTCCGTCACGTCGCTGAAGGTAGCCACCCACAGGGCGCTGAAAAGCCTTCGCAAGATCCTTCTCGATCATGGTGAGCTGTGATGGAGACCGCCGATCTCATCCGGTCTCTCGCGGACAATGTTAAACCCGTCAGGCGGTTGCGGCCGCCGCTGCTGCGCGCCGCCCTCTGGCTGGCGCTCGCCTTCGCGCTGATGGGCATCCTGACGATGATCCACGGCCTGCGCCCGCAATTTGCCGAACACATGGCCGATCCCGTGTTCCTGACGGGCATGCTGTCTTCGCTTGCAACCGGCATTCTCGCGGCAATCGCCACATTCATGATGAGCCTGCCCGACAAATCCCGTCTGTGGATGCTGCTTCCGCTTCCCACGCTCATCATCTGGATGGCCAATATCGGCTATCAGTGCTTTGCCGGCTGGGTGGCGCTGCCGCCGGCCGCTGTCACCGTCGAGGCCGCCACGAGCTGCCTGCTGACGCTCATCGTCACCAGCATTCCGCTCTCGCTGCTGATGCTGGTCATGCTGCGCTACGTCGCCTTCCTGCGGCCGGTCTCAGTTGCTCTCATCGGCAGCCTCGCCGTTTCGGGCATCACCTCCTCGGCGCTCTCGATGTTTCATCCGCTGGACGCGACCGTGATGGTGCTTGGCTGGAACCTCGGCACGGCAGTGCTCTTCGTGGTGATCGCCGCGATTATTGGGCGCAATGCGTCGAGGCGCGGCGGGCAGACGCTTCCATGATCGATGTCGTCGTTGTGAAGAAGGGCTCCCGCCCTCAAAGATCCCTGTACATGACAAGCGCATCGACAAACCCAAGTGCGGGATGGCGAAACGCACCCGGAAGCCGGCCGACCACCTGAAAATCGAGCGACTGCCACAGCCGCACTGCCCGCTCGTTGGAACTGACGACGAAATTGAACTGCATGGCCCGGAAGCCGCGCTGGCGCGCATGGGCAAGCGAGTGCTGGTGCATGATACGCGCCACACCCTGCCCCGCCGCTTGCGGAGCGGTCATATAGCCGCAATTGCAGACGTGATTGCCGCCGCCTGACTGATTGGCCTTGATATAATAGGTGCCGATGATGCTGCCGCCGTCATCGGCGACGAATGTTTCCTTGTCGGAACCGAGCCAGTAGCCGAGCGCATCGGACTCGCTCATGTCGCGGTCGAGCGTATAGGTTTCACCCGCCCGGATGACAGGCTCAAGGATCGTCCAGATAGCGCTGCGGTCTTCCGCTCTGGCAGGTCGGATCAGCATGATCGAATGTTGGCATGAGCAGATGGCGCTCTGCAACTGCAGCATGGCGCCTGGAAGGGTGTGGAGGAACAAGAAGACGTGAAGGCACTTGCTTCAGTCGTTGACGCTTTCGAGGATATCGTCGAGAAGCCGCTCGGCATAGCGCATCGTTTCGAACTGTTCTTCTGGCGACAGCTTGTGCGCAACGCATTCCGCCCGGATGGCGGTCCTCAGCTTGGCCAGCAGGGCAGCCTGTTCATAGGGCGTGAATGCGCTGTCGCGAACGGTGATCTTCGCGATCGTCTCCAGAATGGCGATCCTCCCCTCCACCTGCCTTGCCGAGCCGACATAGGATGGCCGATGCGGTCGGAGGTTCCGGCGCGGGAATGTTACGACATTGCTCATAGGCCCCTCACAGGGCCGGTGTCTTGAAATCGGAGCCTGACAGCATGGTGTGCAGCTTGTATTCGCTGTCAGCACCCTGCCGGTAAAGGTCGATTGTTATACGAGCGAGTTCGCGTGCCTCTGCGCAGTCGCGTGACCAGCCGCGCTCCGCGCAAAGCTTGTCGAAAGCCTTCTGCACGATCGCAAGCTCCACAGCGCCAATCCAGCGGTCCGCAGGCGCATCCATTCCGATCTTCGGTTGCATGATCTCCTCCTGATCGCTCCATAAAGATGCTGCCAAACGCACAAAGAGGCAGAGAGTTCCACACAAAATACAGGACGCAAAAATTTTCCTGGGAGCCTGTCTTTATGCCCCGTTCCAGGGCCTGCAAGCGACCCTGCCGTCGCCTTGAAAGGAAAAACAAACGCATTTCGCCATTGCGGTCAGGACAGCAGTTCGGCCCCGCGTCCTCTACGGCCCGGCGCCAAAGAAGGCGAGCCGGGTGAAGATCGTATAGTCCGCTTCCGATACCATGAGTGCCACGAAAACCAGCACCAGCAGCGGCGGCAGCAGGATAGCATAGACCAGTGCCAGCCGTTCCCAGGCCATGTGCATGAAGACGGCGACGATCAGCCCGGCTTTCAGCATCATGAACAGCAGGATGAGCGTCCACCTCAGATAGCCCTGGATGCCGAGATAATCGACCATATAGGAACCGGCGCTGAGCACGAAGAGCAGGCCCCAGACGAGGAGATAGAGCCGGATCGGGTGCTGCTGTCCGGTGTGTGCTTGTGCATGCATCGTTTGGGTTTGCGCATGCGCCGTTGTCTCGCTCATGACGACCTCACCACAGGTAAAAGAACGCGAAGATAAAGACCCAGACCAGGTCGACGAAGTGCCAGTAGAGGCCCATGATCTCGACGGCCTCGTAGCGGCCTTTCCGGCTGGTGAAGAAGCCGCGCCGTTCCACGTCGAAATCGCCCCGCCAGACCTTGCGGGCGATGATGAGCAGGAAGATGACGCCGATGGTGACATGGGTGCCGTGAAAGCCGGTGATCATGAAGAAGGTCGATCCGAACTGTGCCGCCCCCCATGGGTTTTCCCAGGGGCGCACCCCTTCGGTGATCAGCTTCGTCCATTCGAAGGCCTGCATGCCGACGAAACATGCGCCCAGAAGCGCCGTCAGCAGCATCAGCGCCGCCGTCCTGCCGCGTTCGCGGCGATAGCCGAAATTGACCGCCATCGCCATGGTGCCGCTGCTCGAGATCAGCACGAAGGTCATGATCGCGATCAGGATCAGCGGAACGTCCTGACCGCCGATATGCAGCGCAAAGACCTCGCTCGGATTGGGCCAGGGCACCGGCGTCGACATGCGGGCGGTCATATAGGCGATCAGGAAACAGCCGAAGACGAAGGTGTCGCTGAGCAGGAAGATCCACATCATCGCCTTGCCCCAGGAGGCTGTCTTGAAGGCGCGCTGATCCGAGCTGAAATCGGCCGCGACACCGCGAAGACCTGCCGGCCCGAGGCCGGGCTCGCCATGTGTCTGGACAGGATGTGCCATCTGCAAATCTCCTAGTTCAGTAATGTGCGGCAGAGATCGACGAAATCATTCGCCCAGCCGGCAAAGAGTGCGAAGAGCAGGAGCCAGACGGCGAGCATGAAATGCGAATAGATGGCCGAGAGATCGACGCTGAGCCGCAGCTTTTCCGGTTGAACGTCGGCCGAAAATGCCCTGACCGTCGTGTGCGCCAGCACGGCAAGCCCGCCCAGAATATGCAGGCCATGCAGGCCGGTCAGCATGTAGAAGAAGCTGTTGGCGGGATTGTCGGCCAGCACATAGCCGGCTGCCGTAAGCTCCCGCCATGCCTGGATCTGCCCGACGAGAAAGAAGACGGCAAGTGCAAGCCCTGTCACAAGCGCCGGCCGCAGGCTTTCCATGCGGCCGTGCTGCGCTTCCCGTTTGGCCCATTGCAGCGCCGCACTGCTCAAGGCGAGTGCTGCGGTATTCACCCAGAGCAGGCGGGGAATCGGCATCCCCCACCAGTCGGCAGACGCCATGCGCATGAAATAGGCGCTGACGGCAAGGCTGAAGATCGCGCCGACGACGCCGAGAAACACGAAGAGGCCGATCTTCACCGCCGGCACCGGCGGCCGGTCGATGCCATGACGATCCGGCAACTGCACCGAGCCGGTTTCGAGCCACGGCTTCGAGGTTAGCCGCTGCCCGGCCAGCCACCAGATGATGATGGCGGCGATGGTGGCGAGAAAAAGCAGGATGACGTTCATGCCGGGACCTCGCGGGTGACGCCATCGCTTGCCGGCACATTCTGCGGGATGAAATCCTCGGGGGCGCCCGGCACGCTATAGTCATAGGCCCAGCGGTAGACGACAGGCAGATCCTTGCCCCAGTTGCCATGCGCGGGCGGCGTCTGCGGCGTCTGCCATTCGAGCGTCGTTGCCCGCCATGGATTGCCGCCTGCTTCCCTGCCCCGGAAAAGGCTCCAGGCCAGATTGAACAGGAAGACGATCTGTGCCGCCCCGACAATCAGCGCCATGATGGTGATGAATATGTTCAGCGTATGGGCCGAGGGCGGAACGAAAGCCGTCTCTCCCATCTCGAAATAGCGGCGCGGCACGCCGAGCAGGCCGAGATAATGCATCGGAAAGAAGATCGCATAGGTGCCGAGGAAGGTGATCCAGAAGTGGATCTGGCCGAGCGTCTCGTCCAGCATGCGTCCCGTCACCTTCGGATACCAGTGATAGATCGCCCCGAAGATGACGAGGATCGGCGCGACCCCCATGACCATGTGGAAATGCGCGACGACGAACATCGTATCCGACAGCGGCACGTCTACGACGACGTTGCCGAGGAAGAGACCGGTGAGCCCGCCATTGACGAAGGTGACGATGAAGGCAAGCGCAAAAAGCATCGGCAGCGTCAGGTGAATGTCGCCGCGCCACAGCGTCAGCACCCAGTTATAGACCTTGATCGCCGTGGGCACAGCGATGATCAGCGTCGTGGTGGCGAAGAAGAAGCCGAAGGCCGGGTTCATGCCGCTGACATACATGTGGTGCGCCCAGACGACGAAACTCAGCGCACCGATGATGACGATCGCCCAGACCATCATGCGGTAGCCGAAGATGTTCTTTCGCGCATGCGTGCTGATCAGGTCCGAAACGATGCCGAAGGCCGGAAGTGCGACGATATAAACCTCCGGATGACCGAAGAACCAGAACAGGTGCTGGAAGAGGATCGGGCTGCCGCCGCCATGCTGGAGCTGCGTGC
Source organism: Rhizobium sp. CF142 (assembly GCF_000281145.1). Lineage (NCBI taxonomy): Bacteria > Pseudomonadati > Pseudomonadota > Alphaproteobacteria > Hyphomicrobiales > Rhizobiaceae > Rhizobium > Rhizobium sp. CF142. The sequence goes on from NZ_AJWE01000037.1 coordinate 67,359, forward strand.
CCATCTCGACGATGGCGGGCATGAAGAAGCTGGTGCCGAGCACGCGGTCGAAGAGCATCATGACGCAGGCGACGAAGAGCGCGGGAAAGGCGAGCAGCGCCATAACGGTCGCAGTGAAGATGCCCCAGACGGTGAGCGGCATGCGCATCAACGTCATGCCGCGCGCCCGTCCCTGCAGCACCGTCACCACATAGTTCAGGCCGCCCATGGTAAAGCCGATGATGAAGACGATCAGCGAGGTGAGCATCAGCAGGATGCCCCAGTCCTTACCACCAGGCGTTCCTGACAGAACCGATTGCGGCGGATAAAGCGTCCAGCCGGCCCCTGTCGGGCCGCCGGGGGCAAAAAAGCCCGCGACCAGGATCAGCACCGCAAGCAGATAGATCCAGTAGCTCAGCATGTTCGCGTAGGGGAAGACCATGTCGCGCGCGCCGACCATCAGCGGAATGAGATAATTGCCGAAACCGCCGAGGAAGAGTGCGGTCAGGAGATAGATCACCATGATCATGCCGTGCATGGTGATGAACTGGTAATAATGATCCGCATCGATGAAGGAGAGAGCGCCGGGAAAGGCGAGCTGAATCCGCATCAGCCAGGAGAGCACCAGCGCCACCATGCCGATCGAGATGGCGGTCAGCGCATATTGCACCGCGATGATCTTCGCATCCTGGCTGAACACATATTTGGTCCACCAGCTGTGTGGATGATAAAGCTCGACATCCTCGACTTCGGCGGAGGGGATGCTGCCGGATGGAATCTCGACCATGATCTCTCTTCCCTTTCCCGATGCGGCCTTTGGCCGTCTTCTTCCGCCGGTTACTTACCGGCATGCGGCCTCCGGCCGTCTTCGCCAGCTCAGTTTGCCGGCGGCGGCTCTCCCGATGATGCCGTAAGCTGGGTGAATGTCTGCTGCTGATCGAGCCAGGTCTGATAGTCTGCGGCGTTGTCGACCACGACAGTCCCGCGCATCTGCGGATGGCCGACGCCGCAAAGTTCGGCACAGAGAATTTCGAAGGTTCCAGTCCGTGTCGGCGTAAGCCAGAAATAGGTGACCATGCCGGGGATCATGTCCATCTTGGCACGGAATTCCGGAACGTAGAAATCGTGGAGCACATCGACGGAGCGCAGCAATATGTGCACCGGCTTGCCAATCGGCAGGTGCAGCTCGCCTCCCTCGATGATGATGTCGTCGAGGCCGTTCGCGTCGTTCTTGTCGAGACCGAGCGGATTTTCGGCGGTGACGTCGCGCGTCTCGGCGCGGCCGAGCTTTCCGTCAGCGCCCGGCAGGCGGAAGCTCCATAGCCATTGCTGGCTGACGACCTCCACCGATGCGGCATCTGGGGGCACCGTGATGAACTGTTTCCACACGATGAGGCCGGGCGCCAGCATTGCTGCGACACCGACCGCCGTTCCCGAGGCGAGCAAAACTTCCAGCCTGCGGTTCTCGGGCTCGTAATGCGCCCGGTTGCCTGGCTTGTGCCGGAAGCGGAACACGCAATAGGCCATGAAGGAAATCACCGCCACGAACACGATGCCGGTGATCCAGAAGGTGATGACGAGCGTGCTGTCTATATAGCTCCAGTTGGACGCGATCGGCGTCCACCACCACGGGCTCAGCACATGAAACAGCACGGAGCCGACGACAACAAGGACGAGGATCAGCACGACAGCCATTTCCGCTCCTCCCTGAGCAGTTGACCGTGAAACCGTATTCCGCAAAAGTCCGTATTTATTATCGCACAGATAGAAAATATCGGCAATTACGGCGATTTAGGCAGGGGCCACATAGTCCGCGACCCTCCATCAGGGGTATTGCCGCCGTCTGGAATCTTGCCTGTCATTTGGAATATTGCTTGAGATAGGCGATGAGATCGGTGATTTCCTGATCATCCTTCAGGCCGACGAAGGCCATTTTCGTGCCCTTCACCTTCACTCTCGGATTGTGCAGGTAATCGCGCAGCGTCGCCTCGTCCCAGACGAGCCCGCCATCGCCGGCCGCCTTCATCGAAGCCGAATAGGCGAAATCGGGATGCGTTCCGGCCTTCCTGCCAAGCACCCCGTTCAGCGACGGACCGACCTTGTTCGTATCGGAATCGACGATATGACAGGTCGCGCATTTCTTGAAAACAATGGCACCCGCATTGGCATCGCCCTCCTGCGCCCCTGACTTACCAGGGGAAAGGGCAAACACGGATGCAGCGATCAGCAGAACAACACGGTAATCCACGGCAAACCTCATCCTCCTCAAGGTCGCCCAGCCACTCACACCTTCCGCTCACATTCGTGCGCAGATGGTGGTTGCTACGTCTCAAAGCTTAATCTTTCGCGGAAGCAAGTCAATCGGCTCCCCAATTCGGAGCTGGGGAACGGATGGAAAGGTCGAGACCATCAGGCTGAGTGACCCTGCCTACTCACCGCGGCAATCGTCTTCTGCGCAAATATCTGGCCGGCCTGCGGCAGAGTTGCCAAAAAGCAGTCTGTTCCGGCGGGACGGCCCATGGCAAACTCCGCCGCGAGCGCCGGCGCAGACGCATCGAACATGAGTCACTGGAGGCTGTCTTGCCACTGAACCGATTGGTGATCTACGCCGGCGATGTCGAGGAAACCGCCGCATTCTACGAGACGCATTTCGGCTTCAAGCGCATGCGGCTGCCCGGCGACCGCATCGTCGAGCTGGTCGCGCAGGATGGTGGCGCCAATATCATGCTGCATCAGGCCGCGAAGGGGCAGCGCCGCGGCCAGTCCACCGTCAAGCTGGTCTTCGATGTCGAGAACGTCGAATCCTTCTGCGCCGAATGCGCCGGCAACGGCCTGACATTCGGGCCGATCCGCAAGGCGGACGGCTATGTCTACGCCAATGCAAAGGACCCGTGCCAGAACCCGATCCAGGTTTCCAGCCGGGCCTTCCGGTGAGCACTTGCCGAAGCCTCGGGCTCCGCGCTTTCAGCCGCGCATCCGACTCAGGAGATCCTGCACGTGCCGATGAATGGTATCCGTACTCTCCTCTGCTGAGAGCGAGGTAACATCAAGATTGAGCGTATTCGCATGCTCGGGATCAAGCACCTGCAGTGTCCGGCTGCGCTCCCGCGAGGCTTCGGCATTGACCGATTTCAGCCGCTCACGCCGCTCTGGTATGGCAACCCGCCGCGCCAGCTCCTCCGCCTCGCAAAGCAATCGCACCGGCACCAGCAACGACCCGCGCTCCTCGGCGGCATCGGCAATCTGCCGGAAGGTTCGGTGGCTGCGCTCATCACCCTGAATGCCGGCATGGGTGAAGATGAAATTGGCTGACGGAGCGCTGAAAGCGACGATCGTGTCCAGAACCGCCTGTCGCACCCTGCCCGTCTGCTCCCAGATCGCCTCCGGCAGCGGCTTCGTCAGATCATGATCGAGAACGCCGAGCACCGGATTGTTGATCCAGTGATTGTCGATGATCTTTGCGGAAAGAAGAGGACTGAGCTTCCGGGCGATGGTGAGCTTGCCGGTACCGGGAAAGCCGATGAGCAGGAGGAAAATGCCGGTCATGTCGCGCAATCATCAAAGGTTCAAAACACCAGGAGCAGTGTGACGTCCACCGCGCCAACCACAATAGACGTCTAAACAAGATTCGGTTTCCGATCTTCGAACGAAGAGCATTGAATGACCTTGAGATTTGGGAGAGCCTTTTACAGCGGAAACCGAATGGAGGGAAACCAACAAACAACTCAGGTGAAAACGCACCGGTATTTGAGGCTACTCGCTAATCCACATGCTATTGTGCGTCGGAAGTAGTTTTGAAGGTTGCTATCAAATGGATTTGGGATTCGATCCGGATACGCGCATGAGCTTGGGCAGCATCGATGAAACCATTTTCCACTTCTCGCAGTGTTTTCCTGATACATGTTTCTGCAAACTCGCGTGATATGTTGTCGTCGTCTTCCGCCAAAAGCTCAAGAAGTCCTTGTACTTCAAGAGAGCGAGACATCTTGCTCTGTTGTGGAGCCATCCGCACATTGTAAAAGATGCTGTCCACACACCGCAGAAATCGGTAGAGATCGCGGTCGTGGCTCAAACTCATTGTCTCTGCCGTTAGCGCACGTATCTCGGCTCTCGTTGAAAATAGTTTGGCGCGGGAAAATCTAAGGTTATCCAGTGCGATATTAAACTCGGATGTCGTTCTTGCAGCACTCACATCCCGCAAAGTTGTTGCGAAAAGAGTAATGTAATCCTCAAATACTGGCTGCAGCGCGCGGAAGGTCGGATCAATGACATCCTCAAAAAGCCGTACTTTTTTACTTTTTATTTGCCCAACCAGCTCTTTTGCCTTTGACAAGACATCCAGGAAGTCTTTCAAAACAGGTAAAGAGATAAACTCCAGCAACTAACTCTCCGAGATAATTTTATCATGGACCTTCCCTACACACGATCCTAACACATTCGGGCTCACTCCGGAATAATTATTTAGATTATACTACAGTATGATTTTGGCAAAATCCTGTGTTCTGAACCTCTATTTTAGAAATCCGCATTCGAATGAATAGACTGGATGTCGGCATGATCGAGGTGACGCAGACATTCCCGTAATCTCCGCCTATTTGCAGACGGCCCTTCCGCCCCTGCGCGACATGAGATCGAAATGGAAATGGTTCCAGTGCTCCGGATTGTAGCCGGGGCCAAGTACTGTCGTGAAATAATTGCAGCTGTCGCTGCGCACGGCCTTCAGCAGACGCCCTTCGCGGAAGGAGAACAGGCCCTTCTTGCGCACGTCGATCTCATGGCCGTCCTTCAGCACGAACTTGCCGACATCGATGGCGTTGCCCTTCGCATGTTCCGATATCGGATTGTATCTCTGGCGGCTGTTGTTCATGCGCCGGCAGGAATAGCCGCCGAGCGGCTCGATGGTCCTGATGCCGGTCCAGTAGCGGAACCGCGCAGACGGCGCGAGCTCGTTCTTCACCCATTTGGCGAAGGCGAGCGTGACCTGGCAGTTCAGGATCACCGCCGGCTTGACGCCGATATTGCCGGAGAGGCCTTGGAGCGAAACCGGGTAAGGCACCTGGCAGGCCGGCCCGTTGGAGATCGGCGGGCGATCCTCGAAAATCACGCCCATGCGTTTCAGCTCGCGCCTGCATGACAATTCGGAAGACGGCATGACGCCGGGATCGACGGGAGCCGCCGGCTCGCTCATCATGGGATTGTTCGGCCGCAACATGGCGACCTGCTCGGGCTCGTCTTCCTCGGGCACGCGCGTCGGCGCCAGAACCGGGCTGCCGTCGTTCCAGGTCCGGGCGCCACCGCCGGCAGCGCGCATCGGCTGACGGCTCATCTGGCTGGCCGCGACCGGCTGCGGCATGTTCCGCCGGTTCAGCTGCGTGGGATTATCCGTGCCAATGCCGTCGACAACGGGTTCGGTGGCATTACCCTCGGCGATCTGCTGCTGTTGCTCCTGCGCCAGGCCGACGACCGGCTGATTGCCCGGCCCGGCGCCGAGCTCCTCATCCATGTTGACGCCGCCCTGGGGAATGGCGAGCGGCTTCACGCCGCCCCAGTTGCCGTTGGATGCCTGTTGCTGCTGGCCCTGTTGCGCCAAGGCTTCATCGCTATCGATCATAGGCAGGCGCCGCTGCCCCTGCTGCGGCGTGGCCATGGGCACCGGTTGCTGTACCGGCGCGCGCATCTGATGGCCCGATCCGGCAAGGTTCGGCGTATCGAGATAGTCGATCTGCCCCTGCGTATTGCCCACAGGCGCGCTGGAGGCGGGATAGGGTTGCTGGCTCTGGACCGGAGCCATGCGCATGGCCCCGCCCCGCACCGGCGAAATGGAGCTGACACGCGTGCTGCTATCGACATTCTCAGGCGGCACCAGCCCATCGCTGATCGAACAGGTCGTCAACGCCGTGGAAAGCAGGATTGGCAGGGCGGTACGCCGGAGAAGGGAAAGAAACGCCATACTTATCGCTTCCGCATGCGGCCTGTGATCGGAAAACCTCGATTCAAATTTAATTAAAAACGGTGAATGAAAGCTTTACGTGTGGAGATTGGCTGATCGCGAGCGTTCGCACTCGTTAGAGAGGTATCTCCACACCGCGGTATTAAAACGTATCCCAGCACAAAGAGCTGTTGCCATGAGCCGGCCTGCTCTAGCTTTCCGGCAAACTTCGAGAGGCACAGACCCTATGACCCTACCCGAAATCCGCATAGAAGACCTCCGCGCGCTTGAAGAAGCCCTGCATCGGCCGGAGATACGTCGCTCCCGCGAAGCTCTGGAAGACCTGCTGGCGGATGGATTTGGCGAATTCGGTGCATCGGGAACGGTTTATCGCCGCGACGTTGTGATCGGGCTTCTGCTGCAGGAAGACGACAGCACCGACAACAGCGAACTGCATTCCGGCGACTATGCCTTGACGCCGATTTCGGCCGACGCTGCCCTGCTGACCTACCGCACCTGGCGCCGACAAGCGGATGGATCGGAGCGGCATGTGCTGCGCAGCTCCATCTGGAAACACGATGGACGGCGATGGCAGATGCTCTTCCACCAGGGCACTCCGACCCGTCTATAGTGTCGCAACTGATTGCCGATTGAGTTCTGGCGATCCGGCAAATGCTGGTCGTTGTTTTCGGACCTGTTGGCATCCTCGGCTAGAACCATAACTATCGTACCATGAGCCCGGTCCATACTCAGGAAAGCCGCCGATGGAAGCAGCGATAAGCAAACTATTCGAACGCTATGAACGCTTTTTCCGGCAGGCTCTCGCAGCCAAAGCCGATATGGATGAGGTCGCATCCCTCTATGCCTCTGATGTCATCGCCGCTTCGCCCGTCGGGATCATGTCCGGCAAGAATGACGAAGAGCTCGAGCGGATGACGACACCGGGCTTTGAGCAAGCCTGATCTGCTGTCGGAGGAAAAACAAAGGGCCGCGCCAGCAATGCCACGGCCCTTCTCGTCAGATCGTCACCAGCCTGTCAAGCAGCCCGGCCGTATCGCGCACCCTGCCCCGTCTGGTCGCGCAGGCGGAATTTCGACAACAACGTCCGCAGCTGCTGGCTTTCCTCCGCCAGCGTCTGGCTCGCCGCCGTGGTCTCTTCGACCATAGCGGCATTCTGCTGGGTCATCTGGTCCATGTGGTTGACGGAGGTATTGATCTCATGCAGCCCGGTTGCCTGTTCGCGGGCGGCAGTCGCGATGGAGTCGACATGGGCATTGACGCGGTTGACCAGCGCTTCGATCTCGACCAGCGCATCGCCGGTGGAGCGCACCAGCGCCACGCCGCCTTCGACTTCGGCTGCCGAGCTCGAAATCAGCGTCTTGATCTCCTTGGCCGCATTGGCCGAGCGTTGGGCGAGCTCGCGTACTTCCTGCGCCACGACCGCGAAACCGCGGCCGGCTTCGCCTGCACGCGCTGCTTCCACGCCAGCGTTGAGCGCCAAGAGGTTCGTCTGGAAGGCAATCTCGTCGATGACGCCGATGATCTGGTTGATGCGGCTCGAACTATCCTCGATGCGGCTCATGGCCGAGACCGCGTTGCGGACGATCTCGCCGGATTTTCCGGCACTCGTCTTCGTTTCCGCCACCATGGTGCGCGCCTCGTTGGCGCGTTCGGAGGCGGTGCGGACCGTCGCGGTGATCTCGTCGAGAGCCGCGGCCGTCTCCTCGAGCGCTGCCGCCTGCTGCTCGGTGCGCTTGGAAAGATTGCCGGTCGCATCGCTGATGTCCCGGGCGCTGTCATTGACGATATGGCTGGATTCCGCGATCGCATGGATAACGCCGTTGAGCGCATCGACCGCCGCGTTGAAGTCGGAGCGGAGCTTCGCATAATCCTGGCCGAGATCGTCGATCGCAACCGTCAGGTCGCCGGCCGCAAGCCGCTCCAGGCCGGCGCCGAGCGCGTGCATCGCCGCCGTCTGGCGTTCTGAGGACGAGCGCAAGCTCGCCTCGTTGCCGCGCCGTTCGCTTTCGATCTCCCGCTGGCGCTCGTCTTCGCGAACGCGCAGTTCGGCCCGCTCGGCAACGGAGTCACGCAGCACGATCAGCGATTTCGCCATCTGGCCGATCTCGTCGCGCCGGTCGGCATCCGTGATATCGACGCTCGCATTCTCATCGGCAATCGCATTCATCGCCGCCTTAAGGCGCACAACCGGCGCCGTCACGCTGCGCACGATCGCATAGGCGATGGCAAGGGTAATGAGCGCGCCGATGAGACCGACCGCAGCCGTCCAGATCGCGTTCTGGCGATAGAGCGCTGCAAGATCATCCGAATAGACGCCGGTGCCGACGATCCAGCCCCAGGGCTGAAAGCCCGCCACATGCGAATATTTCAGCACCGGCTGGTCGGCGCCGGGCTTCGGCCAGTAGTAGTCGACGAAACCCTGCCCGCTCGCCTTCACCGTATTGACGAATTCGACGAACAGGAACTTGCCGTTCGGGTCCTTGTTCTGCGTCAGGTCCGTGCCGTTGAGCTCAGGCTTGACCGGATGCATCACCATGACAGGATGCATGTCATTGATCCAGAAATAGCCGGTGCCGCCGCCATAGCGCATGGAAGAGATCACTTCCTTGGCTGCCGTCTGTGCCTGCTCGCGGGTCATCGTGCCCGCCTGCTCCAGCTTGTAATACTTGTCGAAGATGGCGAGCGCGGTCGCATCCATCTGCGCCAGCCCGGCTTTACGCTCGGCTTCCAGCTCCCGATAGGAATAGTTGAGGAAGAAGATCATCGTTGCGGCAAGCACGGCAAGCGCGAAGGCGACGATGCTGTAGAGGCGGGTTGAAATCCTGATGTTGCGCATGGGGTTCCGGCAGCTCTCATGTGTGACAATCATCAGATACTGATGTGAGCCGCTTACCGGACGGTAAAACTTGATTAGAATGTGATTAAATAACGCTACGTGAGGCAATCGGGCGCAGCCCCGCTGCAAGATCAAGCATTTGAATTCGAACCGAATTTTAACGGTTGAGATTCTTCTGCAGCTACCGGATATTTTTTACAGGCGCCGCGCAAACCGGTGTTTTTGCGCTCTTTCCCACCGGCTGGCCTTTGCATTAGGGTGATTCCAGATGAATCACCGGCCAAACGGAGAGCCCTTGATGACCGATGCCGCCAAGCCGACAGGCGAACTGACGCTACGTACGCTCGCCATGCCCGGGGACGCCAATCCGGCTGGCGATATCTTCGGCGGCTGGGTCATGGCACAGATGGACCTTGCAAGCGGCATCCGCGCCGCCGAGCGCGCCAGGGGCCGCGTCGTCACCGCGGCGGTGAAAGAAATGGCCTTCGAACTGCCGGTCAAGATCGGCGATACGCTATCCATCTATACCGAGGTGGAGCGGGTCGGGCGCACCTCGATCACGCTGCGCGTGGAAGCCTGGGCGCACCGCTCGCGCTACAATCAGCAGGAAAAGGTCACCGCCGGCACCTTCATCATGGTGGCGCTCGACGAAGACGGCAAACCCAAGGTCGTCCCGCAGGAGTGAGATGATGCAGGCGGCCGCGACACCGGAAGTCTACGTCTACATCCGCACTGTGATGTCGATGGTGATCGGCCTCTCGCTTGCCCGCCTGCTGACCGGCCTCGGCGGCATCGTGCAGTCGCCTGGCAAATTCAGGGTCTACTGGGTGCATCTCGGCTGGGTCGCCTCGATGTTCCTGTTCATCATCCATTTCTGGTGGTGGGAATATCGCCTTCAGTCGCTCGCCGTCATCTCCTTCGGCGTCTACCTTTTCCTCATCAGTTTCTGCTGCCTCTTCTTCTTCCTCTGCGTGCTGATCTTCCCGACGACGATCGAGGATTACGGCGGCTACGAGGAATATTTCATCTCGCGGCGCAGATGGTTTTTCGGCATGCTGGCCGTGACCTATGTGGTGGATTTTTTGGATACGCTGTTGAAGGGCAAGGCGTATCTGGTGGCACTCGGGTGGGAATATCCGGCGCGGAATGCCGTCTATATCGTGCTGTGTATTGTTGCGGCCTGGACGGCGAACCGGCGGTTTCATGCGGTGTTCGTCAGCGCTGGCCTCATCTACCAGATCACATGGATCTTCCGGCTGTATGATTTCATTTGAGGATTGGAAATTTCAGATGAACGACCTCGACCTGTCGCCGGATTTTTATATCGAATGGTCCGCAAATCAGGACTTCAGTTCTGGCAAAATTTTCCACATCAAAAGGAACAAATCGGGCGGTTCCATAAACAATGAAGTCGCGCTTTTCTTCATCACGAAAGCAAGAGTCCCAGCCGAAGGCTTCTTCCCCCACCAACGACTCGACTGCGTTGTAACCAATGTCAAATTTGTTTCCGAACCGAAGCGACTGGCCCAAAACTTATTTGATACTTTAAGAAGCCGCAGCGCGATCGACGAACCAACATGGTTGAGTTGGCATATTGTGAAAAAGGGTGACGGGACGCCTATCGGTGACCTCTTCGATCTCGGTTAGTGTACGGCTTCGCAATGATTGCCTTTGACGCGCGAATTGGCCGCCGCTCTGCTATCGACAAGCACGAGAAGGGCATCGCTGTTGCCCACGACCGAACGGAATATCGAGAGCGTTGCCCGGGACTTTGTCGGGCGAGCGGCCTCCTCACCCCCGCAAAAACTGCGAGCCCTTGTCGAAGCTCAGCCCCGGAAAAATCTTCTCCGTCAGATCCTCCGCCGACACATCGAATTGCCGGTAGAGCATCGCCGCAGCAAGCTCCCGCACATCCGCCGTCGGCATCAGGTCGCGGTCATCGAGCAGCGCACCATCGGCAAGCCCCGGCCATCTGCCGAGAATCCGCCCGCCATCGATCGCCCCGCCCGCCAGCACCGCACAGCCGCCCGTGCCGTGATCCGTGCCACCGGAGCCGTTTTCACGCACTGTGCGGCCGAATTCCGTCATGGCGAGCACCACCGTCTTCGACCAGAGATCGGCGCCCATCGTGGCTTTCAGCGTCGTGATCGCCTGCGCCAGATCCTGCACCGGCCGCTTGAACTGGCCAAGCTGGCCGACATGCGTATCCCAGCCGGTAATCGAGAAGCTGGCGATGCGGTAATCGCCCTTCAGCATATTGCCGGCAAGGACCGCCACGTCTGTGATCTTCTCGCCGCGCTGGCCGGAGGGTTCGGCCATCATGGAGGCGCTGTTTGCCCGCATCGCCTCGTCCATTGCTTTCGCGAAAGCCGGATCGCCGGCATAGAGCCGCATCAGGAACTGCATCTCGTCCTTGGCCGGCCCGAGATTGGAGTCCGACGCCCAGACATCGACATTGTTCGGCCCGGTCAGGATCAGCTCGGTGGATGTGTTGACGTCGATCGCCTTCCTCGCATCCGAGCGCGGGATGACGGCAAGCGCCCGGTTCAACCAGCCGGTCTTCTCCTCGGCCACATGCTCACCACCGGATTCCAGCATGTCCTGCCCATCGAAATGGCTGCGCTGGTCGCGATAGGGTGTGGAGACCGCATGAACGAAAGCAAGCTCCCTCGCCTTCCATAGCGGCATGAGATCAGCCGCCGCCGGATTGAGCCCGAAATGCCCGTCGAGATCGATAAGCCCCTTGTCCGGCGTCAGTGACAGCGTGGGGCGCAAGGCCGCAAAACCGGCGTCGCCATAGGGCTGCACCAGATCGAGCCCGTCCATCGCCCCGCGCAGCACGATCGTCACGAAACGCTTGTCGCCCGGCATGGCCGCAAAGGTGACCGGCGTGAAGATCGGGGCCGCAGCGAGACAGCAGGCGGAAGTGAGCAAACCACGGCGTGAAAGCATAAACTCTGTCATGACGGGCTCCTATCGGCGGTTAAATTCGGGCGAAGCGAGCACCAGCGTCAGCCCGCTCACCCTGTTCGGCGCCTGGGAAACGACACGGATCGTCTCGTCGCGGGCAGCGTCCGCAAGCGTCGCCTTCAGAAATTCACGCGGATCGACATCCTTGCCGAACTGGGCGCTGGCGCGCCGCGCCCAGGACAGCCGCTCCGAAAGCTGGCTTGCGGTAATCCAGGCAGAAAAACTCTCCTCGAAACCGGCCGGGCTCGGTGGCAGCCATGTCGGCTGGCCCATGCGGCGAAGAGCGCCCTGCCCGAGCGCGCGTGCCATCTGGAACGCCTTGCGCCGCTTGATCCGCGCCTCGTCTTCAGGGCTCGGCGGTGCCTGCATCATCGCCTGCCCGTCGGCAGCGGGCGCTGCATCCTTTTTCGGCATAGCCATCATCTCGTCATTGTCGGCATCGTCCCGCTGATAGGCTTGCATGAAGGCCGCGACATTGCCGGCACCCGCGCCGCTGTTCAGCGCCCGCAAGCCTGTGACGATAAAATCGAAAGGCTGGCGCGCCTTGGCGCCCTCGTCCGCCCACGCGGCCGGATGGTCGAGCATCGCGCGGTAGACGGCGGGCAGTTCCCCATCCGTCTTCTTCCACGCCTCGCTCATCGCCTGGATCATCTCCTGCGGCGGCTGGTCCGAGATGAAATGCACCGCAAGCTTGCGGCTGATATGCTCGGCCGTCTTTGGATTGACCGCGAGATCATCAAGCATCGCAAGATAATCCTTGCGCGTGCGCTTGGCCCCGCCATAGCTGACGCCGAGCACCTCATGTGCGCCTGGCTCCGAGATCTGCGGACGAAAGGCCGTTTCCATCGCCTGCTGGTCGACGGTCAACCCGGTCAGCACCATCGCCGCCGAGCGCACGTCGGCCTGCGTATAACCGCTGCCGGCGCCGAGCGTGTGCAATTCCAGAAGCTCGCGGCCGAGATTTTCGTTCAGCCCCTTGTTGCGTTGCATGCCGCCCTTGGAATCCGGCCCCAGCGACTGCGCCTGATCGAGATAGATCAGCATGGAGGGATGCTCGGTGGCGCTGCGCAGCAGCGTCGCAAACTTGGCTCCCATGTAAGGCCGGATCGCCTCGGCCTCGTAGAGCGGCACAATCAGCCGCATCGGCAGGCTTTTAGCAGCACTCGTGGAGAAATGATTAGTCCAGAAAGCGGCCAGCCGCTCGTTGAATCCATCGGGCGAAAGCACCGCCTGCATCAGCCGCGCATTGGCATCCATCTGGAAGAGCACCTGCGCCCGGCGCTGGAGAAGCCGCCGCTGCTGCCGCCGGGCGAGATCGTCGCCATCGGCCTGCCGGATCTGTTTCAGGCGGTCCTGCAGGTCGAGGATCGCAGTATGCCGCGCCTCGATACCGCCGACGGGAAAGCCCGGCACGCCATTCGTGCCGCGCATCACCTGCCCGATCAGATCATCCTTGGTCTGCGGCGGCGCCTCGCCCGGCCGCAGCCCGTAGCCGAACCGGATTGCCGCCATCGTCGGAAAAGACAGGCTCATGACCGCTCACCTCCTCATCACCTGATGGTGACAAGGTCTCAGCCAATTGCGACGGCAAGGTGTAGAAAATGCGGCGATTTTCCGACATGGACGATTTGTAATCTATTGAAATCGTTGATGTCAGCCTTGGAAAATGAAGGATTCGCCAAGAGCGTAGTGACTTCCTGCATCGTCTTCAACTGCGCCGTCGAATTGACCCGGCCGAGGCGTGATGACTCCCGATCTATCGAGAAACGAAAGACCTTTCGTCATGGCTGATCTCGTTTTTTTCCACCAAAGATAGTCTAACATATCTGCAACAACCGATGCTATGAAACACGGGGGATATTCTTGGGGGGATGAAATGCGATTTACTTGGATTTTGACGGCAATCCTTATTCTCAGCGCGCCATTTGCGGCCGCACAAACTCCGTCTTTCGATATCAACACACAAAAATGCGGCCTCGAAAAACAATTGGCTGATCATGCCCGAAGCCGGCTCGATAACGACCTGCAGCGGGACTTTCACGATATACTGATGGTCAACGAGCTCACGGGCGGCTGTGGCTCCCTGCAGTTTACAGACGCCAAGATGGACAGCCATGAGAATGGATTCAGCTTTGGCCTTTCGCAATTCGACCTTGCGACGCGGGCAGAGGAAAGCCTGGCGACGTTGAACAAGATCATTGCCTGCTCACGTCAAGAGCATGTCTCACCAGGCATCTCCGACGCGGATTTCATATTCCTTCAAAAGAACGCTCATTTCTCCACCTACGTCCTGAAGGATGACAAGAAGAAATGGGATCGCTTTTACGAGATGCGGCCTGCTATCGAAGCGGCCCTGCAGAGCAAGTGCGGAAGACTGTACGTCGAAAATTCCTACATCGCGGAGATGCGCAGTTTCGAGAAGAAAATCGCGCCGTGGTGGACTGTCATCCAAACGCGAAATCCGGGAGCTGTCCCGGCCGAGAGATTTTTCAAGCTCTACGAACTGGATCTGGAAAATGTATTCGGGGGCACGGAAGGGTTCAGGAAAGTCGTCAACCGGGAAGAAGGAATTCCATGCGGACGTCTCTGCGCGGCCAAGATAGTTCCGGTGTTTGCGCTTGACGGTCCCGTCTCAGCGTCTGATCTGATCCGCTATATGTTCACGACGAACTGCTATGGCTACATTCCCCAGCAGACGCGTCAGCAGGATGCCTTGCGCCGCCTGAATACCGTTCTCGGCAAGATCGACCTTCATTCGCTGCCGCTGGGTGAAAGCGACAAGCATTATCTGACGACCGACTTTGCCGACATCCTTGCACGAAACAAGAAGCGCTTTCCGAATTCGCCGGATGAGCATCTGCGCGAGCTCGTCACCGTGGCGAACGGAGGCGCTCCTGTCAGCGGTGATGACACGCTCATGGATGAAGCATCGCTCAAGGCCGCGGCCGAGGTCTGCAGCAAAAAATAGGCTTTCAGGCCGAATTGCTCGCCTGAACGACAGAAGCAGGGCCGATCGCTCAGCAGCCGCGCGCGACCGAGACCACGCGCGGGCTGGACATGTCGCTTGGCGGCTCACCCTCTACCATCACCTTGTTGCGCCCGGCCTCCTTGGCCGCATAGAGCGCCTTGTCGGCCCGGGCGATCTGCTCATAGAGGGAATGATCCGCCGGATTGGCGCCGGCGACACCGAAGCTTGCGGTGATCTTGCCGTCGAAGCCGATCGGCTTGCGGTCGACAGCCGCAAAGGCAAGCCGCACCCGGTTGGCGAAATCGGCACCCGAAGCCAGCGGCGACGCCGGCAGGAAGATCACGAATTCCTCGCCGCCGAACCGCGCCGCAAAGCCGCCCTCCGGCAACCGCGCCTGCAGCATCTCGGCAAAGGCGCGGATTACCTCGTCGCCGGGTCCGTGGCCAAACGTGTCGTTCACCCATTTGAAATTGTCGATGTCGCAGATGATGACGGCGCCTTCCGCCCGGCCGCGCTCCCCGACCATGCGGTCAAAGCCGCGCCGGTTCAGCATGCCGGTCATCGGATCGCGCTCTGCGGCATCGCGATGCGCTGCGATCGTATCGAGCGTCGTTGCCGCAAGGGCCGACAGCGCAAACATCAGCGCCAGGATGGAAGCCGCCGCCTGCATGCTGAAGGCATATTGCGACGAGATGAAATCCTCGTGGCCGCCATAGGACGGCACGATGAAGACGAAGACCACATTGCGGATGACGATATCGGCAATGACGAGACCGGAAACGGCAAGCAGCAGCTTGTCGGCCGCATGGCGCATGTGCGGCACACTGATGGCGACGGCAAAGCCGAGCAACGCCACGCAGGCAAGATCATTCAGCAGGAACTCTGCCGGAATGCTGGCGGCGACCAGCGCCGCATAGAGCATGCCCGCATACATCACCCCGGCAAAGGCAAGACGCAGCCGGAAATAGGAAGGCCGTTTGAAACGGGCGAGTATGGCGCCGGAATAGAAAACGAACGCGAGAAGGAACAACGCATCGGCAATGGCGGAGGCGGTGCGCTCTTCGAGCAGGCTGTCGAAAAGCGGAACGGAGAAGGCTGCCGCAGCAAAAAGATAACCCGGCCCCCAAAGCTTCGCTTCCCGCGACCCGAACCGGGCGACGATCAGGAAGGTGCAGCCGAAAATCAGCATCATGACCGGCAGCAGAAAGGCGAAATTACTATCCATGAATCCTCGCGGCGGGACGCAATACAGAACCGGCGCTCGGACACGCTAGGACAATGGTCTTAAAAAAGGAAAAACCAGCCGCCATCAGAAATTCGCACCAGAACTAGGCATACGCGGCGGCCGGAGAGCCTGCAAAGTGGAGACCCACTAGGAAAGGCCGGCAGCTTTCGCCGCCGGCCTTCATGGCCGCAGGCAGCGCTATATTCGCATCGCGCCACGCGGCTCCTCGGCCTCCTCCGTGCCGAAGCGCACATCCTTCTTCTCGTAACCGAGGCCCGTAAGCACTGCCACAACGACAGCGACGATCACGGCCACTATGACCAACGCATAGGCATAGTCGCCGTTCCAATGGGCGGCGAGGTCGGCCTGCATCGTCGCATTGCCTGAGGCCAGCAGATTGCCGAGCTGGTAGGCGAAGCCGGGGAATGTGCCGCGCACTTCGTCGGGAGAAAGCTCGTTGAGATGCACCGGCACGATGCCCCAGGCGCCCTGCACGAAAAACTGCATCAGGAAGGCGCCGATCGCGAGCAGCACCGGTCCGGGGGCGTAGGCCCAGAGCGGCGCCACGGGCACGGCGATCAGTGCGGCGATGACGATCGCCCGCTTGCGGCCGATGCGCTGCGACAGCGCCCCGAAGAACAGGCCGCCGACGATCGCACCGATATTATAGACGATGGCGATCGCGCCGACCGTATAGCTCGAATAGTTACGCTGGCTTTCGAGGAAGGTCGGGTAGATATCCTGCGTGCCGTGGCTGAAGAAGTTGAAAGCGGTCATCAGGAGCACCGCCCAGATGAAGAGCGGAATGTTTTCGCGCAGCACCGTGAGGAACGGACGACGCCCCTGCTGTTGGCGTTTCAGGAAGGCCGGGCTCTCCTGAACATTGCGGCGGATATAGAGCACGAGCAGCGCCGGAGCCACGCCGACGAAGAACATGCCGCGCCACCCGATAACAGGAAAGAGCAGGAAGAACAGCAGCGAGGCGATCAGATAGCCGGAGGGATAACCCGCCTGCAGGATGCCCGAGACGATGCCGCGGCTTTCCTCCGGCACTGTCTCCATGACGAGCGAGGCGCCGACACCCCACTCCCCGCCCATGGCGATGCCGTAGAGCGCGCGCAGCACCAGGAACATGGTGAGCCCGGTCGAAAAACCGGTGAGGAAGTCGAAGAGTGAATAGAGCAGCACATCCACCATCAGCGTGATACGCCGCCCGTAACGGTCTGCCGCAAGCCCGAAGATCAGGGCGCCAAGCGCCCGCATGGCAAGTGTCAGGAAGATCGCCACGGACACCGTGGGAACGTCGGTATGAAATTCCTCGGCGATATATTTGAGAACGAAGACGAGAATGAAGAAATCGAAGGCGTCGAGCGTCCAGCCGAGATAGCTGGCGATCACGGTGTTGCGCTGCTGCGGCGTGAGCGCGCGCAGACTTGCCAATGCGGACATATGTGTTTCTCCGTCCGAAAGCGGCGGCGAGGCGGGGCAATTCCGGATGCCGTCGGAAGGGGTGTCAGGGTGGGCATGCTGCCGGGAGACAGCGGTGCGGAAACGTCAGGGTTGCTGACTGGGTTCCATCACATCGGCGCGATTGGCGGATGCGTGGCTTTGAGCGTTGGCGCGTAGGATACCCCCTCTGGCCTGCCGGCCATCTCCCCCCACAAGGGTGGAGATCGGCTGGGAGTGCGGGCTTCCCCAAGCAATCAACGTCGCAAATTGCACGACATTAGTGATGCGCGAAGGTCGCGCCGCTTGTCGATCTCCACCCTTGTGGAGGAGATGGCCGGCAGGCCAGAGGGGGGTGCCACGCGGCAGGCCTCGCGTCTTCAGCAGCGGACGCAGGAGCCCAAATCCGTGTCACCTCATGAGCGGCGAAAGCCTCCCTCGCCGCCCATCAGCCTCAGCCACGGCCCGACATGGAACAGGCTCATCAGCCCATACATGGCCGCCATGCCGCTGAAGGCCGATGCGCCATGCATCGGCATCCCGCCCATCGAGCAGATCATGTCCGCCGCCGGATCGCTTGCCGAGAGCGCAGCCATAACGGCAAAGGTGGGTGCCGCCGCAAGCGATAGCCCGCGCGCGATACCAGGCAGAAGCGGGCCGGCGCTATTGCCGGCCCCCATCTTCCAAGGCGTGCTCATTGCCCTGCCCCGTAACGGTCGTGGTGGCGCCACCAGACACCTTCCTCGTTACGCCCCAGCGGTGCGCGGTCGAGCCACTGGTACATGCCCCACACGCCATCAAGCCCACGGGAATAGGAGGAATAGGTGTGGTAGATACCGCCGTCCTTCATCACGAAGGCGCTGAGCCCCGGCCGTTCACGGACGAAGGTGATGAAATCGGTACCAGTCATGGAGGCGATCAGGTCCGCCGGGCTTTCGCCGCTGCTCGGCGTCTGCTGCAGCACTACCGGGACCGGCGGTTCGCGGCGGTAGTTGTAATCGATACCGCCGCTCTGCTGTTCCTCCGGCGTGAACCAGACATTGAAGTCGCGGTTGAAATCGCTGCCATCGGATGAGGCCCAGTCGAAGGTCCAGCCCATGCGGCGCTTGAACTCCAGAAGCTTGGCAAGCGGCGCGCGGGAAACGGCGCTGAAGGCGACATCGTGGTTTTCCAGATGCACCACGACGCCGTTGAAACCGTCAGCGATCGACGAGCAGGAGGGGCAGCCCGCCGTATAGTCAGGGCCGAACATGAAATGGTAGACGAGCAGCTGCGAGCGGCCCTTGAAGAGTGCGGACAGCGGCACGATGCCGGCTTCCGTCTCCAGCTTGTATTCCTTCTCGATCTTCACCCAGGGCAGGTCCCGGCGCTTGGCCGCGATCTCATCGCTGCGGCGTGTCAGTGCCTTTTCCTCGTCGAGCAGGGCCAGCCGCGCCTGCAGCCATTCCGCCCGTGTTCCGGTCTTGTGCATCATCATTGGTCTTCTCCTCATTTTCCATTGAAACGTCTAGGCCGGCGGGCCGTTGCCTGCCGATGGGGAATAAACTAGGTCTGAATGACCGAGGGGTGGGAGTTACAAGTGTGACGGGATTCCGATGGACTCGCTGATAACAGCTGCCGCACAGGCGCTGGCCGTGGGCGATGCGCTCGGCGCAATGAAGCGCGTGGCGCTGCGCGACGACCCGCCGGCGCTTGCGCTGCGCGGCATCGCCATGGCCCAGCTCGGCGATCTCGCCCGCGCCAAGGCACTGCTGAAGAGCGCTGCTCACGCCTTCGGCCCGCGCGAGGCCGTGGCCCGCGCCCGGTGCATTGTGGCGGAGGCCGAAATTGCCCTCGTCTCGCGCGATCTCACCTGGCCGGAAAAGGCGCTGGAAGGCGCGCGCCTGGCACTCGAAAGGCGCGGCGACCGCGTCAACGCCGCCCATGCCCGCAATCTGCAGATCCGCCGCCTGCTCCTGATCGGCCATCTCGATGCCGCCGAAAAGCTGCTCGCCGATCTCGACCCCTCGCCGCTGCCGCCCGCCGCCCGCGCCGGCCATGAACTTGCCGTCGCCGGTGTCGCAATCCGCCGGCTGCGCACGGAGCCGGCACGCCTCGCGCTGGCCCGTGCGGCCGAGGCGGCGCGGAAAGCCGATATCCCGGCACTTGCCGTCGAGGTGCGCGATGCGGCAAAGGTTTTGGAAGCGCCCGCCGCCCGGCTGATCGACGGCGGCACGGAACGGCTGCTGCAGCTTCAGGAGGTCGAGGCGCTGCTTGCTTCCGATACGCTCGTCATCGATGCCTGCCGCAACGTGGTGCGCGCGGGCAGCGAGATCGTGCCGCTTGCAAGCCGCCCGGTGCTGTTTGCCCTCGCCCGCACGCTCGCCGAGGCAGCCCCATCGGATGTCTTGCGCTCGGTTCTGCTTGCCCGCGCCTTCCGCGCCCGTCACGCCGATGAATCCCACCGGGCGCGGCTGCGCGTCGAAATCGGCCGGCTGCGCGCCGCACTTGCCAATCTTGCGGAGGTCAAGGCGACGACCCACGGCTTTGCGCTGATGCCGCATGATGGGCGCGCCGTCGTGGTGCTCGCCCCGCCGGTCGAGGAGGAGCACGCCTTCCTGCTGGCACTTCTTGCCGATGGCGAATCCTGGTCCAGCACGGCGCTCGCAATTGCCCTGAGCCTGAGCCCGCGTACGGTGCAACGGGCGCTCGACGCGCTGGAGGCGGCTGGCAAGGTGCAGTTTTTCGGCAACGGGAGAGCGCGCCGCTGGATGATGCCGCCAGTCGTCGGCTTCCCGACAACATTGTTACTCCCGGGTCCGCTACCGAGCGAATAACATCATTGGTGTGTGAGAGAGGATGGAGCACCATGAAGACATCACAGGCAGAAATCGTCAGGGAATACGGCCCCTTCGAGGGCACACGCAATATCGGCGGCGTCACCTATGATGGCCGCCGGGTCTGGTTCGCCGCCGGCGAAAACCTGCGGGCTTTGGACCCCGAAACCGGGGCCGAGCTCAAGACCATCGATGTCGCCGCCCATGCCGGTACAGCTTTCGACGGGCGTCACATCTTCCAGATCGCCGAGGACAAGATCCGAAAGATCGACCCCGAAACCGGCACCGTGGTCGCCACCATACCCGCCCCCGGCAAGGGTGCCGATTCCGGCATGGCCTGGTGCGAAGGCAGCCTCTGGGTCGGTCAGTACCGCGAAAACTGCATTCACCAGATCGACCCCGAGACGGGTACGATCCTGCGCACGATCGAATCCAAGCGCCATGTGACGGGCGTGACCTGGGTGGATGGAGAACTCTGGCACGCCACCTGGCAGGACGACAAAAGCGACATCAGGCGGATCGACCCTGACACCGGCGAGGTACTGGAACGGCTCGATATGCCCGAGGGTACCGGCGTTTCCGGGCTCGAAGCCGATGGCGCCGACCTGTTCTATGCCGGTGGCGGCGGCAGCGGCAAGGTACGCGTGGTCCGCCGGCCGCGATAGGGGTGAGCCGGCTGGGATGTGCGTCGTGCAGTACAATTTCGGGGCTGCCGATCCGCTCGTCTCCCCTCGTCAAATCAAACGAGGTTGAGTCCGGAGCCCCTCATCCGGCCCTTCG
The DNA here is from genome assembly GCF_000281145.1 of Rhizobium sp. CF142. Classification (NCBI taxonomy): domain Bacteria; kingdom Pseudomonadati; phylum Pseudomonadota; class Alphaproteobacteria; order Hyphomicrobiales; family Rhizobiaceae; genus Rhizobium; species Rhizobium sp. CF142. The sequence goes on from NZ_AJWE01000037.1 coordinate 88,329, forward strand.
GGCCACCTTCTCCCCGCTGGGTAGAAGGGGTGTCGCTGCAATGCCTCGCTCCCCATCGAAGCGTTTCATCTCGTTGCGGAGCGTGCCGCAGGCTCCC
>NZ_AJWE01000038.1:0-56963 GCF_000281145.1 Rhizobium sp. CF142
GCATTACTAAATAGCCGCTACACATGGAGATCGCATAAGATAGGTTATGGAACTAAAAGCCGGACCCTAAAACCGCACCCACTACTGCGCCGCCTGCATCTCCGGCTGTGGCCACCGCTGCAGCGCTTCCCGTCCAGCGTCCGTTAAACCGTAGACGCCTCTGTCGAGTCGTTCGAACCAGCCATAGACATTGGACAGCAGGATCTTGCCGGCCTCCGGTACACCGGACCTGATGTCACGCACACGCAGCGGCCCTGATGCCAGCGCCGCCGCACAGCCGAGCGCCTGTTGGCGATATGCCGTCATGAGCGGCGTGCGCGTGCTGCCGCCGAGCGCCGGGTCGCCGCGGCGTTTCTGGTGCTCGCGCATCAGCCGCGACCGGCGCTTCGGATTGGTCCGTGGCATGGGCGATACAGAACCGACGATGATGCTGACGTCGCCAGCATCCGAGATACCGAGCATGCCGATGCCGAGCCTGCGGCAGAGATCGCGGTAGCGCTTGTCGGTTTCCCGGCCTTTGCCCTTGGCGGAAACCCGGGCCGCGATCCAGACTTCGTCAGAGACGGCCGCGCGATCGACTGCTTGCAGGATGAGCTCGAGATTGAAGCTGAGCTTCAGCTCGCAGACCACTACCACGGGCGGATCGTCGTCGCTCAGGCCAACCAGATCGCAGCCGCCGACTTCGCCTTTGACGACGTAGCCGGCCTTTTCGAGAAAGCCTTTGACGGGCAGATAAAGCGACGTTTCCATTGGCCTGCAGATCGAAGAAAAGAATCGTACCATAATCTACATCGATCCGGTGATGCAGGACACGGCATCGATCACAGCCGTGCGGATTACACTGCATGGCCGTGGACTGGGCGGCCAACGCATCCCTTCGCCGGTTGACGGAAAACTCTCAAGAGGCTAGCACGCTCGGAGCTTATTGGGGGTAATGCAATATGGATATTTTCACAGCGGCCGGCTTGACGGCCTTGCTGCAGGTCATTGCTATCGACCTTGTTCTCGCCGGCGACAACGCCGTCGTCATCGGCCTTGCGGCTGCCGGCCTGGAAGCCACGCAGCGCCGCAAGGCAATCCTTGTCGGCATTCTGGCGGCAACGGTGCTTCGCATCCTGTTCGCCTCCGTCGCAGTCTATCTTCTGGCGATCGTCGGCCTTCTGCTGGCCGGTGGCCTGCTGCTTCTCTGGGTCTGCTGGAAGATGTGGCGTGAGCTGCGTGCCGGCCATGGCGAAGAACATGCGGCCGAGGCTGGCGCAGCTGCACCGAGGAAGACATTCTTCCAGGCTGCGACACAGATCGTCATAGCCGACGTTTCCATGTCGCTGGACAATGTTCTTGCCGTTGCCGGCGCCGCCCGCGAACATCCAAGCGTACTGGTTCTCGGCCTCGGTCTCTCCATCGCGCTGATGGGTATCGCGGCAAACTTCATCGCCCGCCTGCTCAACAAACATCGCTGGATCGCCTATGTCGGCCTGCTGATCATTCTCTATGTCGCGCTCGACATGATTCATCGCGGATACCTCGAGGTTGCTCCCTTTATCGGCAGCTAAACCTCGACTTCGAAGCTCATCTGGTCGAACGCCGGCACCACATGATCCGGCGTTTGTGCCATGACTACATCATAGTCGAGCGGCGTGTGCATATGCGTCAGGATCGCCCGCTTCGGTCTTAGCCGCTCGATCCAGTCCAGTGACTGTTCCAGCGAGAGATGGCTGGGATGATAGGCGTACTGTAGGGCGTCGATGATCAGCATGTCGAGGTTCTGCAGCCTCTCCACCGTCTGCGGCGGGAAGTCGCTGATATCGCTGCAATAAGCCACATCGCCGATACGGAAGCCGAGCGAATGGATGTCGCCGTGCTGCTGCAGATGCGGCATGAAGGCAATCGTTCCGCCTGGCCCGTGGATTTCAATGGGCTTTTCCAGATCCTCGATCACGATCGGCAGCACGATCGGCGGATAATTGCTGCCCGGCGGCGTCTCCAGGCAGTAGCCGAAGGCATCGCGCAGCCGGCTCATGGTGAACTGGTCGGCGAAGATCGGCACCCGCCGGCGGGTATTGTGAAAATAACCACGCAGATCGTCGATGCCGTGGATATGGTCTGCATGCGGATGGGTGTAGAGGACAGCGTCGACATGGTCGACCCCTGCCCTGATCATCTGCTCGCGAAAATCCGGACCCGTATCGATGACGACGGTCGTTGCCGCGCCATCATCAGAAAACTGCTGCACCATAAAGGCGGCGCGTGTTCTTCTGTTCTTTGGATTGTCCGGATTGCAGGCGCCCCAGTCACCGGTGATGCGTGGCACGCCGGGTGACGACGAACAGCCGAGAATGGTGAACCGCTGCCGTCGTGCCACCCGCTAGATCCTCGGCATCTTCGAAAACAGCCTGAACGCATTGTCGGTGGTGATCCGCGCGACCTCCTCGTAAGGAAGGCCGATCGTATCGGCCAGCACCTCGGCCGTATTCACCACGTAAGACGGCTCGTTACGCTTGCCGCGCCAGCGCTTCGGCGCCAGATACGGCGCGTCGGTTTCGACGAGCAACCGGTCGTGTGGAATGGTCTTGGCGATGTCGCGTAGCTCTTCCGACTTCGGGAAAGTGAGAATACCCGAAAAGGAGATGTAGCCGCCAAGTTCGACGCCGGTCTTCGCCAGCTCCGGGCCGGCCGAGAAGCAATGCAGGATGAAGGGGAAGGCCCCCTTCCTTGTTTCCTCTGTCAGGATCGCCACCATGTCAGCGTCGGCGCTGCGGCTGTGGATGACGAGCGGCAGCTGCGTCTCACGCGCCGCGGCGATATGACGGCGAAAGCCTGTCTGCTGGTCCTCAGGCTTCTGCGTGTCGTAGAAATAGTCGAGACCCGCCTCGCCGATCGCAACGATCTTCTGATGGGCATTTGCCAGCCGCACCAGATCTTCCGTCTGGATGTCCAGTTCATCGCCCGCATTGTTCGGATGCGTGCCGACCGAGCAGAAGACGGAAGGATATGTCTCGGTGATGGCGAGCAGCCCGTCGAGCTTGCGCACGCGGGTGCAGATCGTCACCATCTGCGCCACGCCCGACGCATGGGCGCGCGCGACGATCTCGTCGCGCTCCGTCTCGAAATCGGCAAAGTCCAGATGGCAATGCGTATCGACCAGCACGGCCTTAAGCCTCCGGAGCCACGTAGCGCGGGAAGACCGGCTTCGGCGCTTCGAGCGGCGTTCCCGGCACCAGACGGCCGGCTTCGCCAAGCGCTGCGAAGTCACGCTTGTCGGCCGGCGCAGCCACGAGATCGAGGAGCTTGCCAGCCGATTCCGGCACGAAAGGCTGCAGCAGGATGGCGATCTGGCGAACGACTTCGGCGGTCACATAGAGCACCGTGCCCATGCGCGCCGGATCGGTCTTCTTCAGCGCCCAAGGCTCCTGGCCAGCGAAATAGCGGTCGGTTTCGGAGACGACCGCGATGATCGACGCGAGCGCGCGGTGGATGAGCTGCTTGCCCATGTCCTCACGGGTCGAGGCATGCAGCGCGTCGGCCTGCGCCAGCATCGCCTTGTCCTCATCGGTCAGCGGTCCGCATTCTGGGATTTTGCCGTCGCAATTCTTGACGATCATCGACAGCGAGCGGCTGGCAAGGTTGCCGATGCCGTTGGCGAGGTCGGAATTGATGCGCGTGCCGATCGCCTCTTCGCTGTAGCTGCCGTCCTGGCCGAAGGAGACTTCGCGCAGGAAGAAGTAACGCACCTGATCGAGACCGAAATGGTTCACCAGATTGACCGGATCGACGACGTTGCCGAGCGACTTCGACATCTTCTCGCCCTTGTTGAGCAGGAAGCCGTGAGCAAAGACACGCTTCGGCAGCGGCAGCTTTGCCGACATCAGGAAGGCCGGCCAGTAGACGGCGTGGAAGCGGATGATGTCCTTGCCGATGATATGCACATCGGCTGGCCAGTATTTCGCCCGCGGTCCGTTCTTGTCTTCGATATAGCCGGTCGCGGTGATGTAGTTGGTCAGCGCATCGACCCACACATACATGACATGATCAGGGTCATTCGGTACTTTGATGCCCCAGTCGAAGGTGGTGCGCGAGACCGACAGATCCTTGAGGCCCGACTTGACGAAGGAGATCACCTCGTTGCGGCGCTCGGCCGGGCCGATGAAATCGGGATTCTCTTCGTAATGCTTCAGCAGCCGGTCCTGGTATTCCGAGAGCTTGAAGAAGTAGCTTGCCTCTTCTACCCATTCGACCGGCGTGCCCTGCGGGCCGTAGCGCACGCCATCGGCGCGCAGCTCGGTTTCGTTTTCCTGGTAATAGGCTTCGTCGCGCACCGAATACCAGCCGGCATAGGAATCCTTGTAGATGTCGCCGTTTGCGGCCATCAGGTTCCAGATATTCCGCGAGGTCTCGTGGTGGCGTTCCTGCGTGGTACGGATGAAGTCGTCGTTCGAAGCATTGAGCAGCTTCGCCATCGCCTGGAATTCGCCGGAATTGCGGTCGGCAAGCGCCTGTGGCGTGATGCCTTCGGCGCGAGCGGTCTGCTGCATCTTCTGGCCGTGCTCGTCGGTCCCCGTCAGGAAGAAGACATCCTTGCCGTCGAGGCGCTGGTAGCGCGCCATGGCGTCGGTCGCGATCAACTCATAAGCATGGCCGATATGCGGCTTGCCGTTGGGATAGGAGATCGCTGTCGTGATGTAGAAGGGGGTCTTGTCTGTCATGGCGGCCAATTCCGGCTTACTCTATAAAAATCGTCAGCCGCTATTAGCGCATGTCTCGCACAAGCGAAACATCAAGTTTGGCGGCCGCCGACGATTTCCAGGCCGCGTATTGGTGACCTTGACTCGTGTTCTGGCGCAATCTACCCCTTCTGTCGCAAGAGGGCGGGACGGAAGCGAAGTGCCATTTTTCATCGATCGGAATAGTCACGGCCGCGCGCCCTCGGAGGCGCGTATTTGACGTTCGAGCCTCTCTATTCTCTGTCCGGTCTCATGGTGGGAGCGCTGGTTGGTATCACCGGCGTCGGCGGCGGTTCGCTGATGACGCCTCTGCTTGTGCTCCTTTTCGGTGTCCATCCGGCGACGGCCGTTGGAACCGATCTTCTCTACGCAGCAATCACCAAAACGGCCGGCACGGCTGTTCACGGCATGCATGGCCGCGTCAACTGGAAGATCGTCGGCAGTCTTGCGGCTGGCAGCGTCCCTGCGGCACTTTCGATGCTCTGGCTGATGGCCGGCGTCGACCGCAAAAGCATTGGCGTCACGAATACCATCACCACCGCGCTCGGCTGGCTTCTGGTCATGACCGCAATCATGCTGATTTTCCGCAGCCAGATCCTCGAATTTGCCCGCCGTGCCATCGGCGAGCGCATGCCGCCGAAACCGGCGACCATCGCAGTCTTCACCGTCGGTCTAGGCTTTGTGCTCGGCGTGCTCGTCACCTTGACGTCGGTTGGCGCCGGCGCCTTGGGCGTGACGATCCTGCTTATCCTCTACCCCCGCCTCGACGTCCGGGAGATCGTCGGCTCGGATATCGTCCATGCGGTGCCGCTCACCCTGATCGGCGGCATGGGATACTGGTTCATCGGCGAGATCGACTGGGCAATGCTGCTTGCCCTGCTTGTCGGCTCGATTCCCGGCATCATTGTCGGTAGCCTGATTGCGCCGAAACTGCACGAGCGCACCATCCGCATCGTACTGGCCGTCACGCTCGCCGTGGTTGCCTGGAAACTGCTGGCCGGCTGATCAGGCGCGCGGCTGCTTGATTTCGGAAAGCACTTCCATGATCGTCTGCTTGCGGTCGAGATTGTAGGCGTCGGAGACGGTCAGCTTCTCCGTGATTTCGGAATAGAGCCGCGCCAGACGTTCGGCTGCCGTAATCTGCCCCTCGCCCGCAGCAAGGCGCGCGCGGTTCATGACGTCATCGCCCACATGGCTGACGAAGAAATCGAAGATCGTATCGGCTTCCTTGCCGGAAAGCGCATCCGCAAGCCGGTGCATGGCCTTGCGTGCCGCCGGCCCTTCGGAGGACAGAACGTCATTATAGGCCTGGATGATCTCGCCGCCGCCGTAGTTCAGCAGTTTCAGCGCCTCGCCGACGCTGCCCTTTGCGGCAGAAAGCAGGGCCTGCCCCTCACTCTGGATCCCGAGATGGGCAAGTACTGAAACCAGCGCATCATCGACAAGGGGTGCAAGCTTCAGCGGCAGGCAGCGCGACCGGATCGTCGGCAGCAGCTTTCCCGGCGCATGCGACAGAACGAGGAACATCGCCCGCTTCGGCGGCTCCTCGAGGATCTTCAGGATAGCGTTTGCCGCATTCCGGTTCATGTCGTCGGCGGGATCGATGATGACGATGCGCCAGTTGCCTGTGCCCGAGGTCTGCGAGAAGAACTTGCCGGCCCGGCGTACCTCATCGACAGTAATCGCCGATTTCACCTTCCCGGTCTTCTCATCCACGGGTCTGGCAAGATGCAGGAGATTGTGCGAGGCGCCTGAGGCGATCTGCCGGCTGACAGCAGAGCCTGGATCTGGATCGGCGATCCGCTCCGGCGCGCTTGCGGGATTGGGATGCGACAGAACGTGATTGGCGAAGCGGAAAGCCAATGTCGCCTTGCCGATTCCCTCAGGCCCTTCGATCAGGATTGCATGATGGCCTTTGCCGGAGCGGTAGAACTGCGCCAGGAAATCCTCAGCGCCTTCATGGCCGAAGAGCTTCGTGTTCTCGGCCGGCCAGATGGCGCCGTCGAGCAGTCCGGGCCTGTCCTCACTCATGATGCGCCGCTTCCGGCATCCGCGCTTCGGCTGATGGTTTCAGCAACTGCTTGACGATGGTGAGGATCTCCGCGGCAATCGCTTCTTCCGGCTGCGTGGCGTTGACGACATGGCAGCGCTCCGGCTCGCGCGCGGCGATATCGAGATAGGCTTCGCGGCGTTTCTCGTGCGTTTCGAGCGTTTCCTTCTCGAAACGGTCAGGGCCGTCGGCGTTTCGCTTGATAACACGCTCCAGTCCCACCTTGGCCGGAATATCGAGGATCAGCGTACAATCCGGCATCACGCCGTTGATGGCGATGCGCTGCAGCGTCTCGATGAATTCCGGCTCCAGGTTGCCGGTGACGCCTTGGTAGACGCGCGAGGAATCCATGAAGCGGTCGCAGAGCACGATCTTGCTCTTGGTAAGCGCCGGCCGGATGACCTCTTCCACGTGATCGTTGCGGGCAGCGGCAAAGAGGATAGCCTCCATGCGGGTGCCGAAGGCTTCCGCAGCGCCCGAAAGCAGCACATGGCGCACAGCTTCGGCGCCCGGCGAGCCCCCGGGCTCCCGGGTCAACAGCACGTCGTGGCCTTCGGCTCTAAGGGCCTCGGCAAGACGGCGGATCTGCGTGGACTTCCCAGCCCCCTCTCCGCCTTCAAACGTAACGAACAATCCTGTACCGGACGACAATGATACTTTCCCGCATTCTGAGCGCCGCGCTCTTCCTCTATCTATCCGAAGATAGTGCGGAACGAAACCTTTTGCCGCGGCGACATATTCACCTTCCCCGGCAAATTACGGCAAAATCCGCGGGCAAAAAGGGTCTCAGCTCTGCTCGGACTTGTCCCAGAGCCATGAGAAGAACAGCGATTCGCCAAGCTCCAGCAGCGCGTCGACCGCCCGGCTGGTGAGCGAACCAACCTCTACGGATTGCACTGTATAGAGCGGCACTTCGCGCAACATCCTGTTGCCGGAAACGATGCGCAGCGTGCCGACTTCCGTGTCGGCCTTTACGGGCGCCATCAGCGGCCAGCGATAGACGATACGGGCGGCGAGCCGGTCTGGATTGTTGATCGGAACATAGACGCTGACCGGTGCCTTGGCGATGAGATCAACGGTGCGCGCCGTGCCGCCATAAACGCTTGCAGCACCGATGACTTCCTTGTCGGCAAAGACCTGACGGCTCTCGAAGGCTGTCAGCCCCCATTCCAGCACGCGCTTGGCTTCTTCCGTCCGTTCCTTGTCCGAGGCGATGCCGGCAAGCGCCACGAAGAGCCGCCGTCCGTCGCGCTGCACCGAGGCGACGATCGAATAGCCCTCGCCTTCGGTAAAGCCCGTCGCCAGCCCGTCGGCGCCAAGATCCATGCCAAGCAGCGGATTGCGGTTGCGCTGGAAGATCTTGTTCCACTCGAAATCCGGCTGGGCAAAATAGGGATAGAGATTGGGATAAGAAGCCTGCAGGTCGACGGCGAGCGCCACCAGTTCCTTTGCTGTCACCTTGCTCTTGCTGTCGGGAATCCCGGTGGAATTGCCGAAGATGGCCTTTTCCATGCCGAGGTCGCGAGCGCGCCGGGTCATCGATGCCGCAAACTGGTCCTCGCTGCCCGCCATGCCTTCGGCAAGGATGATGCAGCCGTCATTGGCGCCCTGGATCGCCACACCCTTGATCAGATCCTCGACGCGGACCTTCGATTTCAGCGCCGCAAACATCGTGGCTGCACGCGAAGGCGCGCCGCCGGTACGCCAGGCATATTCGGAGACGGGATATTCGGTATCGAGCGAAATCTGACCCTTGCTGACGGCATCGAAAACGAGATCTATCGTCATCAGCTTCGCAAGCGCGGCTGGTGCAAAGACCTGGTTCTCGTTCTTGGCGAGAAGCACTGTTCCGGTCGAAGCTTCGATCATATAGGCCTGCGCGGCCTTGGTGACGAAACCGGCCTCGGTTCCCTCTGCCGCAACGGCAGCAGAAGCAGGCAAAAGCAGGCATGCAAGAAGGCGAAGCAACGGCTTCAACATCGCAATTCCCATTGATCGTGCGGGTTGATTCAGGAGGGTAAAGCGAGCCGGAAGCCGATGCAATTACACTTTATCGTGGGGCTTTATCGCGCCTTTGTGCTGCCGCCACTCTGACGCTTGAAGGAGGCGAGGATGGACTCCTGCGTCAGGCCATCATTGCGTACCATCACGGCATCGAAAGCGAGCGGAACGTTGACCGTCCTCGCCTCCTCCTGATAGCCCATGGCAAGCGACGTGCCCTTCGACCAGCCGTTCGGACGCTCATAGGGGATAGGGCCGATTTCCGGCAGAACCACCATCTGCGGCATCGCCTGAGCGCCATTGGAGAAGGCCGGCGGGGTTAGGAAATGACCGCCCGCAGGCGCCTGCATCGGCACGGGGGCCAGTTGCGGAGCCGGAGCAGCATTATACCTAGCACTCTGCGCAGAGCCCGGATACTTGGCGCTCGGCGTAGAGCCCGCGTAGGCTGCCGAGGAGAATGGCACCGGTACGTTGGCAGGCGAAGGACTGGAATAGTCGCCAAGGCTCTGCAACTGGTCGCCGGTGATCTTCTTGCTGTTGGAGGCAACCATCACGCCGGTCGCGATCTGGCCCCCGCCCGGATAGACGCCCGGGATACGGCTGCCCTTCGGAATATAGGATGCCATAAGATACGGCATGTCGTGGCCGTCGAGCGGCGCTTTGCCGACATATTGGACGCGAACATTGCCCGTGCCGCTGTGCTGCAGGTCGAGCATGGACGCCGTCTTGTTGGAAAGGTCGATGATGCGGCCTTCATGATATGGGCCGCGGTCGTTGACGCGCACGATCACCGACGAACCGTTTTCTGTATTGGTTACGCGCGCATAGCTCGGCAGCGGAAAGGTCGGATGCGCGGCGGAAAGATGCATCTGGTCGTAGACTTCGCCATTCGCCGTCAACCGGCCATGGAAAGCCGAGCCGTACCAGGAAGCGATACCCACCTTGTTATAGGAGTAATCCTCCCTGGGGTAGTACATCTTGCCCTTCACCACATAGGGATCGCCCACGATGTAGCGGCCGCCGCCCTTGGGAATATTGTTGCCGTTGGCAACGCGCGGGCTGGCTTTGACGCCATATTCGCTCTCGGAGAAATATTCCTTGCCGTGGGATTTCTTCTTGGGAACCGCCTGTGTCGTGCCGCAGGCCGCCACTGTTGCGCACATGGCCGATATCGCCAGCCACCGTGCCGTCGTTGCGAAATACGCCGCCCCGTAATTCAGTTTCATATGCCCCACGCCACTCAAGACCGTTTTATGGTTAAGGAACTCACTCGTGAATGAGTTGGAGTTGCCTTATTCCCTGCCTGCCTAACGAGACTTTAATCTTGTGGATATCGTGGCTAATTTGCGAACAATTTCGGGGCGATAGCGAGAATTCTAATGATTATGGTTAATATTTGGTTGATTTTAATCTGTGCGGGAATGAAATCGCGGATGTATTTCCGCATGTTGGACCGTTTCGGATCGTGACAGCAGCTTTCGGTGGACACGACCGCCCTGCCCCACAGCAGGACACATTGAAGCAGTTTATCTGCTCAATTGCCGCCCGATATGTCAGAGCACGTTGACGCTGAAATCCGAACCGCTATAAAGCCTGCCAAACCACGATTTGGCCGTCGCTGGAAGGAGGCTTCGTCAAAAACGAAGGCCTGACAACAAAGACGAGCCGGATCAATTGGATGGAAGAGTGTCCGAGTGGTTTAAGGAACCGGTCTTGAAAACCGGCGTGCGGGAAACCGTACCGTGGGTTCGAATCCCACCTCTTCCGCCATAAATATTTGAAATTATTAATTATTTATCCTTCTGAGGTCGAATTTTCGCGTCGCTCGCTTCAACGAAGATCACCCAGGCTAAACGCATCGAATCGTATTTCATCATCCTCTTGATTTGAGATAGGTTCGCTCGAACGATACCGAAAAGCTGAATTGCGTGTCTGGGCTCCCCAAAACGGCGAGTTCAATAGCGCAGGAGGGTGAGAGGGGGATTGCATGGCGGAGGTGCTGGACCTCGACTGCGTCGTCGTGGGCGGAGGGGTCGTGGGCCTCGCCGTAGCGCGCGAACTTGCAATGTCCGGCCGCGACGTGGTGCTTCTCGAGGCGGAGCCGATAACCGGCAGCATCACATCGGCCCGCAACAGTGAAGTCATCCATGCCGGGCTCTACTATGCCACCGGCAGCTTGAAGGCTGAACTCTGCGTTGCCGGAAAACACAGGCTTTATGACTATTGCCGGGAGCGAAATATCCCTCATAGGGCCTGTGGCAAACTCGTCGTCGCTGCGAGTGAGGAGGAGGTTGGATATCTTGAAAAGCTATCCAGGCAGGCTGCCGCCAATGGCGTGGAGGACTGTTATCTGATCGACGCTGCGGAACTCGCCCGCAGGCAACCACAGATCAGAGGCTTTGCGGCGCTTGTTTCTCCCTCGACCGGCATCATCGACAGTCACGGCCTCATGCAGGCATACACTGCGGATATCGAGGCCAATGGCGGAGCCGTTATCTGCAATTCTCCGGTCATTGAAGGTGAATTCACTGCGGACAAGGTTCGCCTCGCAGTCGGCGGCGGGGATCCGGTAGAGATCGAAACACGTCTCGTGGTCAACGCCGCTGGCCTGAGCGCCTGGGCCTTATCAGAAAGCCTGTCCGGCCTGGACGCCAGCACCATCCCGCCGTGTTACTACGCCAAGGGATGTTATTTCGCCCTGACCGGCCGCGCACCCGCAACGCAACTGATCTACCCCGTCCCCGAACCGGGCGGTCTCGGGGTGCATCTGACACTCGACCTTGCTGGCCAGGCGCGCTTCGGTCCTGATGTCGAGTGGATCGAGACGATTGACTACGACGTCGATCCAAGTCGTGCGGACAAGTTCTATTCAGCCATCCGCCGCTACTGGCCCGATCTGGTGGATGGCGCGCTACAGCCTGCCTACTCGGGCGTCCGTCCGAAGATCGCTGGCCCGGCTGCGGGCGGTGGTGGCGACTTCGTGATCCAAGGGCCGGAGCAAACCGGTCACCCCGCCTATGTCGCGCTCTACGGAATAGAGAGCCCCGGCCTGACCGCTTCGCTCGCCATCGGGCAGAGGGTCGCGCGACTTACCGAATAGATAGCTTTCTGTCGTCTGCTGGCATTACGGCGAGCTGACGCTTCGTCACAGCACGCAGCGCGCTTCTTTCGAACGAGTTCGCTATGAAGGGAGAGCCGTGGAGGTGATATCAACCAAAGCGTCTCCTTTGCCAATGCAAATTGAGAAAACTCCGATTCCAGATGATTTAATATTAGGTGCAATGCATGTTGAATCGTGGCAATTTTACTTAAACTTCATGCTTAACTACTTATTAATAAGCGGCTTGCGCAGTTAAGGCGATGAATTATGCTTGCTCCCAACAACGGGAGGATTTGATGTTCACGAAGAGTTTGCTGATGCCGGCCGGTTTTGCCGCACTGGCCTTTTCAGGACTAATGTTTCAGATCGCGGCTCATGCGTTTTCCGCGCCGGTTACATTGCTTCATCCCTGACAGCGCTAAACCGCTGCCATACCGGAACTTTTTTCGATTGCGCGCGTTCTATCCCACGTTTTAACCAGGAGGGAGATTGTCATGGAAAACGCAGGTGTAGGTTGGATTGCAGCTATCATTATCGGCGGTTTCGCCGGATGGCTGGCGGAGAAGGTCATGCACAGCAATATGGGCGTGTTCATGAACATATTGCTTGGCATCATCGGCGCGATCGTCGCCAACTGGATTCTCGGTATCCTTCAGATCCAGCCACTCAGCGGCTGGCTCGGATACCTGATCACGGGCTTTGTTGGCGCATGCATCCTGATTGCGATCGGACGCCTCATCCGCCGCTGACCTGACACGGAAAAGATTGCCAGAAAAGATTAAAGGCCGGACGTCATGCGTCCGGCTTTTTTCGTCTATCGACGGCTGAGGAGACCGAAGAGATAGGCGACGCCTGCCGTAATGGCGATTGCGGTCAGCGGCTCTTCACGCACCTTGTCGCGGACACGTTCGGTCATGACGGAGGCTTCGTCGGTCACTGCGGTCTTTGCCCCCTGCCCCAGCGCGATCACACTCTCCGAAAGGCGGGCCAGATCCTCGCGCAACGCAGCAACCTGCGCGGACAGATCTTCGGCGGCTACTTCGGCCTTGACGCGCGCAGCGGTGGATTCGGCGGAAGCGGTTTTCAATTCGGCCATGGTCTGCTCCTGTTTGATGGAATGCCGCTTCAACGAAATGAAGACTGTAAAGGTTCCGCAATCAAGCATCTTTTGTCGCTCGCGGCGGGTTGGCGAGAGTGTGTGCAAGTCCCGCAAGCTTTTCATGCGACAAGCCTTCATTTCCTCGCAGCTTTGTTTTATGGAACGACGAATGTCTGCCCTTCTGGGCCAATGATAATGCGAGGTTTGCGTTTCCATGTTCCATCTTCTGAGAAGAGCTGCTCAGACCTGGGTTGCCAAGCTGCTCCTGCTCCTGCTCGTCGGCTCCTTCGGCATCTGGGGCGTATCGCGAGAGCTGATAAGCGGCGGCAACAGCACGACGGTGGTCACCGTCGGCGACCAGCATGTGGACGTCAATGAATTCCGTCTCGCCTATCAGCGCCAGGTCGCCCAACTCGGCCAGCAATACGGCGTGCGCCTGACACCGGAGCAGGCCCGCGCTTTCGGCGTTGAACAGCAGGTGCTTGCCCAGCTTCTGGCTGGTGCCTCGCTAGACCAGCTTGCCGATGACATGGGCCTTGGCCTTTCCGAAGACCGCCTTGCCCAGTTGATCGGCGACGATCCGGCTTTCAAGGCAGTCAACGGCCAGTTCGACCGCTCGCTCTTCACCTCTCGTCTGCGCAATGCCGGCATCCGGGAAGACGACTATATCAAGGATCGCAGCAAGCAGGCTGTCCGCAGCCAGATCATCGAAGCCGTCGCCAACGGCTTCCAGGCGCCTGCAACGCTCGTCAACGCGCTGAAACTCTATGGCAATGAGAGCCGCAGCGTCGATTACCTGCTGCTCACCAACGCCAATATCGAGCCGATCAAGGCGCCCGCCGACGATGTGCTCTCCAAGTGGTTCGAAGACGCCAAGCAGCGCTACCGCGCGCCGGAATACCGCAAGATCGCCTATCTGAAGCTTCAGGCTGATGATATCGCTGATCCCACGACCGTCACCGACGACCAGATCAAGGAAGCCTTCGACAAGGCCAAGGCGGCTTACACGACGCCGGAAAGCCGCACGCTGGAGCAGCTGACCTTCGCCAGCAAGGATCTCGCCAATGCAGCGGAAACCGCGCTGAAGAGCGGCACGAGCTTCGACCAGCTCGTCATCGATCAGGGCAAGACCGCAAGTGACGTGCTGCTCGGCGAATTCACCAAGGACAAGGTTCCGGATCAGGCCGTTGCCGAGGCTGCCTTCGCGGTGAAGGCGGATGGCGGTACCACGGCTGTCGTCGACGGTACCTTCGGTCCGGTGATCCTGCGCGTGACCAATATCAAGCCGGAGACCACCAAGAGCTTCGACGAGGTTAAGGAAGAGCTTCGCAAGCAGCTTTCCGTCGCCAATGCATCGCAGGAAGTCATCAATGTTCACGACCGCATCGAGGATATGCGCGCCGGCGGCACATCCCTCGAAGAGATTGCCAACCAGCTGAAATTGAAGGCCGTTGTTATCGACGCCGTCGACATGACCGGTGCAGACAAGGACGGCAACCCGGTCAAGGATATTCCGGCACAGCAGCAGCTTCTGCCGGAAGCTTTCAAGACCGATGTCGGCGCTGATACGGTTGCAATTTCCCTCGGCAATGACGGCTATGTCTGGTTCGACGTGCGCGACGTCATGCCTGATCGCGATCGTCCGCTCGCAGAAGTGCGTGACAAGGCTGTTCAGGACTGGACAGCCGAGCAGCAGAAGGCCGAGCTTGCCAAGAAGGCCGACGAGCTGAAGGCTCAGGCGCAGAAGGGCACCTCGCTTGCCGATATCGCCACCCCGCTCGGCATCGCCGTCGAAAGCAAGAGCGGCGTTACCCGCTCGACCGACGATCCCGTTCTCGGCCGCGCCGCCGTCAACGCCGCTTTCTCCGGTCCTGTAGATACCGTCGCAACGGCCGTCGGCGCCGATCCGAGCACGCAGATCCTGCTGAAGGTGACCGACGTCAACGAAGAGCCGACGACCGATGCCTTGAACAACCGCGACCAGCAGATCGCCACCATCGCAAATCAGGCCGGTGACGACATTCTCGATCAGATGGTCAACCTGTTGCAGAGCCAGTATGGTGCAGAGGTCAACCGGACCCTCGCCGAACAGGCAACCGTCCGCTAGGGAGAAGCGACGCATGACCGATCTGAAGCCGCTTCTGGCCAAGGCAGCAAGCCGCGAGCCCCTGACCCGTGACGAGGCCCGCCAGGCCTTCGATATCCTGATGTCCGGCCAGGCAACGCCTTCGCAGATCGGCGGCTTCCTGATGGCGCTGCGCGTCCGCGGCGAGACGGTTGACGAGATCGTCGGCGCCGTCACCACGATGCGCTCCAAGATGTTGCGGGTGGAAGCGCCCGCCGATGCGATCGATATCGTCGGCACGGGCGGCGATGCCAGTGGCACCTATAACATCTCGACGCTGGCGGCGCTGATCGTCGCCGGCGCCGGTGTTCCGGTTGCCAAGCATGGCAACCGGGCGCTGAGCTCCAAATCCGGTGCGGCAGACAGTCTTGCCGCCCTTGGCGTCAATCTCGAAGTCACCCCCGAAATGATCTCGCGCTGCATCGCCGAGGCCGGTGTCGGCTTCATGTTCGCGCAGCAGCATCATTCGGCCATGCGTCATGTCGGCCCCACGCGCGTCGAACTCGGCACGCGTACCATCTTCAATCTGCTCGGCCCCCTCTCCAATCCGGCTGGTGTCAAGCGCCAGCTTCTCGGTGTCTTCGCGCCGCAATGGGTCGTGCCGCTTGCCGAAGTCATGCGCGATCTTGGCTCCGAAAATGTGTGGGTTGTCCACGGCGACGGCCTCGATGAGATCACCACGACCGGCAAGACCAGCGTTGCTGCGCTCGAGAACGGCCAGATCCGCACTTTCGAGCTGTCACCGGCCGATTTTGGCGTAACGCCCTGCGTGCTCGCCGATATCAAGGGCGGCGACGGCACCGTCAACGCGGCGGCACTCCGCGACGTGCTCGGTGGCGCAAAGAATGCCTATCGCGATATAGCGCTCGCCAATGCCGCCGCCTCCCTCGTCATTGCAGGCAAGGCCGGGACGATCCGTGACGGCATGAAGCTCGCAACGGAATCGCTGGATAGCGGCGCCACGGCCGCAGCGCTCGACAAACTGATCGCCGTATCCAACGATATCGACTAGGATTGCCTCATGACCGATATCCTGAAGAAGATCGAAGCCTATAAGCGTGAGGAAATCGCTGCCGCGAAGGCGAAGACCTCGCTTGCAGATCTGAGGGCCATGCAGGCCGGCCAGTCCGCGCCGCGCGGTTTCTACAAGGCGCTCGTCGCCAAGCGCGATGCCGGCCGGTTCGGCCTGATCGCCGAAATCAAGAAGGCAAGCCCGTCCAAGGGCCTGATCCGTCCGGATTTCGATCCGCCGGCACTCGCCAAGGCCTATGAAGCCGGTGGCGCCGCCTGCCTTTCCGTATTGACGGATACGCCGAGCTTTCAGGGCGCCCCGGAATTCCTGACGGCAGCGCGTGCCGCCTGCGCCCTGCCCGCGCTGCGCAAGGATTTCATGTTCGAGACCTATCAGGTCCATGAAGCCCGCGCTTGGGGTGCCGATTGCATTTTGCTCATCATGGCCTCGCTGAGCGATGACGACGCAGAGCGTCTGCAGGATGAGGCCTTCTCGCTTGGCATGGACGTACTTGTCGAGGTTCACGACGCGCCTGAAATGGAGCGCGCCCTGAAGCTTTCATCCCCGCTCGTCGGCATCAACAACCGCAACCTGCGCACTTTCGAGGTCAGCCTGACAGTCAGCGAGACGTTGGCGGCCATGGTTCCGGCAGACCGGCTTCTGGTCGGCGAAAGCGGCATATTCACCAACGAAGACTGCAAGCGCCTGCAGGCTGTTGACATCAACACCTTCCTCGTCGGCGAAAGCCTGATGCGCAAGGACGACGTGACGGCCGCCACCCGCGCGCTGCTCTTTGGCGAAGCCGCCATCGCGGCCGAATGATATGAGCGGCGTCAAGCCCGGCCTCACCCATATCGACGCTGCCGGCGAGGCGCATATGGTCGATGTCTCCGACAAGGCAGAGACCTTGCGCATTGCTATCGCAGAAGGCCACGTGAAGATGGCGCCCGAAACACTTGATCTCATCAGGCAAGGCAATGCCAAGAAGGGCGACGTCATCGGCACCGCCCGTCTTGCCGGCATCATGGCCGCCAAGCGGACAGCCGACCTCATACCGCTCTGCCATCCGCTGATGCTGACCAAGGTCACGGTCGAGATCGAGGAAGACGCCGCCCTGCCCGGCCTTCGCGTCACCGCGACTGCCAAGCTCACCGGCAAGACCGGCGTGGAGATGGAAGCCTTGACCGCCGTCTCGGTCGCGTGTCTGACGATCTACGACATGGCTAAGGCCGCAGACAAGGCAATGGAAATCGGTGGCGTCAGGCTGCTGGAAAAATCCGGCGGCAAATCCGGCGATTTCCGCCATCCGGAGGCGAGATGAACCTTCTGCCAGTCGCTGAAGCCCTGAGCCGCCTGCTCTCCAGCGCAAATCCCGTCGCGGCATCCGAAACGCTGCCGCTGTCCGCGGCCGAAGGTCGCGTCCTTGCCGCTGATCTGACGGCTGGCCTGACCCAACCGCCCTTCAATTCCTCCGCCATGGATGGCTATGCGCTGCGCCGCGAGGATGCGCCGGAGCCCGGCGCGGTGCTGAAGGTCATCGGCACATCCTCGGCCGGACATGGCTTCGAGGGAAGTGTCGGTCAGGGGGAGGCCGTTCGCATCTTCACCGGCGCGCCTGTTCCTTCGGGCGCCGACAGTGTCCTGTTGCAGGAGGATGCGGAAAAGATCGAAGGCGGGATCAGAACGAATTTTCCCGTACGGCAGAACCAGCATGTTCGCCCCCGCGGTCAGGATTTCGTCGAGGGTGAAGCCGTGCTCTCCGCCGGTACGGTGCTCGATTTCTCACGGCTGACGGTTGCCGCCGGCATGAACCGGCCGGATGTCGAGGTGCTGCGCCGCCCGCTGATGGCGATCCTCGCGACCGGCGACGAACTGCTGCCGCCGGGAAGCACGCCCGGCCCGTCGCAGATCATCGCATCCAACACCTTTGGCATCGCTGCCCTTGCTCGCAGGGCCGGCGCTGATGTGCTCGATCTCGGCATCGTGCCTGACGATAAGGCTGCGATTACCGCGGCAATCGACAAGGCGCGTAATGCCAAGGTTGACGTGATCGTCACGCTCGGTGGCGCTTCCGTCGGCGACCACGATCTGGTGCAGGCCACGTTGATCGAGGCCGGCATGCAACTCGATTTCTGGCGCATCGCCATGCGCCCCGGCAAGCCGCTGATGGTCGGCAGCTTCGGCGAGACGCAGGTGCTCGGCCTGCCCGGCAATCCGGTCTCGAGCCTCGTCTGCTCGCTGCTTTTCCTTGAGCCGCTGATCCGCAAGCGCGCCTCGCTGCCGCCTGTCCAGCGCGATGCAACGGTCGAGGCAGCCGTCAATTTGCGCGCCAATGACCACCGCCAGGATTATGTGCGCGCGAAGCTCTCGAAATCCGCTGCTGGCGGCTGGCTGGTCGAACCCTTCGACAAACAGGATTCATCGATGATGAAGGCTTTCGCCCGTTCGGACTGCCTGATCATCCGCCCGCCGCATGCGCCGGAATTGCCGGCAGGAACCAGCTGCCCGGTCATGCTTCTGCGGCCAGATCTCCTCGCCTGATATTTCCTGAAGTCACCGCAATCCAGAAGCAGAGCTGCGCCAGCACGCTTGCGCCTAGAATGACGGTAGCAGCTGCAAGGCCGGGATCGCCGCCGATGCCGGAAAGTGCGCTGCAGACGGCTCCAACAGCCATTTGCGTTGAGCCATAAAGGCCGGAGGCCGAACCGGTGACCTTTGGATTGACGCTGACGGCGAGCGTCAGCGCGTTGGGAGAGGCCACACCCGCGCCGATCGTATAGACCATGATCGAGGCCATCATCGGCAGCAGCGTCAGATGATGGGTGGCGGCAAAGCCGAAGAAGACGAGCGCGGCGGCGATACTGACGAGGTTGGACATCACCATCAGCCGCTTCATCGCAAACCGGCCGATCAGCCGTGTGGCGATCATGCTGCCGATCCAGTAACCAAAGATCAGCAGCGCCAGGCAGATGCCGACTTCGGTTGCCGGTCGGCCGAGCTCGTTGATGACAATGAAGGGCGCGGACGCGGTGAAGGCATACATGGAGGTCGTCGCACAGCCGCCGCCGATCGCGTAACCGACGAAGGAGCGCGAAGCGAGCAGGCCGAGATAATCGCGGCTCAGCGATTTCACCGAGGTTTCGACATTGCGCGTGCCCGTCTCCGGCACCTTGCGCCATGTCAGCAGCAGATTGACGATACCGAGTATACAGAGCGCCACGAAGATCGAGCGCCAGCCAAGCGTGGCGGCAAGCGCGCCGCCGACGATCGGTGCAAGCCCCGGCCCGACCGTGACCATCAGGTTCATGATCGCAAGCCGCTTGGCCGTTTCATCGGGACTGGACGTGTCGCGCACGATGGCGCGTGCAATCACGAGACCGGCGCAGCCGCCGAAAGCCTGAAAGAGCCTTGCTGCGATCAGCGCATGCACGCCGGGTGAAACCAGCGCCGCAAGGCCGGCAATCGTATAGAGCACAAGCCCGCTCATTAGTACCGGCCGCCGCCCGTAACGGTCCGAAAGCGGCCCATAGATAAGCTGGCCGACGGCAAGACCGAATATGTAGAGGCTGACGGTCAGTTGCATCTCGCCGATCGATGCACCGAGATCGGTTGCCGCCGCCGGCAAAGCGGGCACGAAAATATGCATGGCAAGCGTGCCGCTGAAGGTGATCAACCCGAGCAGCCAGATCGGTATGTGAAGCTTCACACCAAGCGGTCGGGCTTCGGTTATCGGGCCGGGATACGAATTCACTGTTCAGGCTCCTCAAGCTGCCGGGCAAGCACGTCGCTGATGTGATCGAGCACGCGCCATGTGGTTTCGATGTCCTCGCGCGGGAGAAGAGCAAGCGCCTCCTCGCGGATACTTTGTGCCACGCGCTCTACCTCCTCCACGGTCTTCCTGCCCTCCTCCGTCAGTAGAATCTCCTTGGCTCGCCTGTCCTCGCCTTCCCGCCGCTCGACCAGTCCCGCCTTCTCCAGATTGTCGATCAGGCGCACGACCGAGGAATTGTCGAGCGACAGCGAGGCCGCCAGTTCCTTCTGGTGCATGGGCGTCGGCGATCGGGCGATGCGCAGCAGCGGCAGCCATGTCGCTTCCGTCAGTCCGAAGGGCTGCAGGCGCAGGTTCGCGACCCGGCGCCAGTAGCGCGCGGTCTGGGAGACGAGGCTCCCGAATGAGGTTGTGATCTTGTCGTCAGTCATAGGAATATCGATGGGATGGCAATAGATGACATGTCATCTATTTTAATGCAAGGCCAAAGTGTCGCCACGTAGCCTGATGAGAGCATTCGCCTCGTTTCACCTTAATCGGAAGACCGCGCTGGTGGCGGTCGAGCTGCCCTTAGCTCCGCCAAAATCCGGCACAGCATAGTCCGCAACCTGCTGCAGGGAGTTCGTCGGCAGAGGTGCCCTGCCCGGATCGCCGATAAGCACATCGAGACCGGCCGTACGGCAGCGTTCAAGGAAAGGCAGAACACGCTCCGCCAACGCCTCGTCATAGAAGATATCGCCGGCCAGGAGTACGTCGGCGGCAGGCGGGGTATCCTCGATGATGTCGCCGAGCCGCGTCTCGATCACGACATCATTGGCATCAGCATTCAGCTGCGCCGCAGCGATCGCCTTCGCATCGATATCGATTGCGAGCACATGGGCTGCACCGCATTTCATCGCCGCGATGGCGACGAGGCCGGAGCCGGTGCCGAGATCGACGACACGTTTGCCGGCCACCTCTTCGGAATGGTCGAAAAGATAGCGCGCAAGCACTGCGCCGCCCGCCCAGGGATAGGCCCAGTAAGGCGGCATCAGATCGGAATCGTCAGCCATTACAAGACGATAGAGGCCGCTCCTCGGCGTCGCCATATGCAATCTTATGTTAGGGATCGAAGGAACACTCGCAAGCGGCAGGTTCGCTTCGATGAAGGCCGTCAGGTCGAGACGATCATCTGCTGAAGCCGGTCTCATCTGGTATCGATTGCCCTCGCTGTGACAGGCTATCAGGCCCCGCTGGATGGCATAATACCTCGCTGGACCTTTGTATAGTTATGGAAGCCCACGTCTCGGGTTAACTTTTGTTCAGCGATCCCGAAGGGCATCGCCCCAGATTTCCTACAAGCCGGAGGACACGTTATGCAACTGATCACCAGACGCTCATTCTCGGCCGCGCTCGTTGCAGGGGCCGCACTCAGCATGTTTCCGGCCGCCGGCCGGGCCGCCGATATAGTCAAGGCGAAGAATGTCGTTCTCGTCCATGGCGCCTATGCCGATGCATCCTGCTGGCTGGACGTCATCCCTCATCTCCAGGCTGCCGGCCTGAATGTGATGGCCGTGCAGAACCCCCTCACCTCATTTGCCGATGACATCGAGGCAACCAAGCGCATCCTGGCGCTGATGGACGGCCCGACCGTACTCGTCGGCCATTCCTATTCGGGCATGCTCGTCACCGAGGCCGGCGTTGATCCGAAGGTAACGGCGCTTGTCTATATCGCTGCCCGCGCCCCTGATGCCGGCGAGGATTATACCGCGCTCGCCAAGCAGTATCCGACGCCGCCTGCCAGTGCAGGCCTGGTTCACAGCGGCGGTTATGCGCAATTGAGTGAGGAAGCTTTCGTCAGGGATTTCGCCGGCGATCTGCCGGTTGCCCGCGCCAAGGCACTTTATTCCGTGCAGGGCCGCATTTCCGATACGCTGTTCAACGCCAAGACGACGGTCGCTGCCTGGCGCTCCAAGCCGTCCTGGTACGCGGTCTCGAAAAATGACCGCACCATCAATCCGGATCTCGAACGCTTCATGGCAAAGCGCATGAACGCAACGACGATCGAACTCGACGCCAGCCACGTTTCGCTGATCTCACAGCCGCTTGCCGTCGCCAATCTCATCCTCGCAGCAGCCGGTCACAGCGACAAGAGCTGAAGCCGCTGCAGCCTGTCGGCCGCATCACCTTACTGGTGCGGCCGGCGAACGCCTTAGCGATCTTTCTTCTTGGTGAATTTGCCCTTGCCACCATCGAACTTCGGGCCCTCGAATTTTGCACCTTCGGACCTGTTCTTGCCGCCCTCGAATTTGGCGCCTTCGAATTTCGGCTTCGGGCCTTTCTTCGTCCATGGCTTGTCGTCCTGACGCCCGATGCCGGCAGGCCTGTCCTTGCCGAACTTGCCCTTCGGCTTGTCGCTGCGGAAACGATCCTCGCCGCGGTCTTCGAACGGCTTTTTGGCGTAGGCGGGCTTGCTGAAATCCGGCGTACCGTTCAGCCTGACCACGCGGATGCCGCGCTCCATCGTCTTGTTCGGGCCGAGGGCGCCGAGAAAGCTCTCAGCGCTGTCGGCGGCGATTTCCACGAAGGTCTCGTCCGGCTGCATCTTGATCGCGCCGATCTCCCGCTTGGTCACGTTGCCGGCGCGGCAGAGCATTGGGATCAGCCAGCGCGGCTCGGCATTCTGCTTGCGGCCGACGGAAACCGAGAACCAGACGCTGGGCCCGAAATCGTCGCGCGGTCCCTTCTGCGCCGGTGCGAATTCACGTGCCTCGCCATTGTCGCGGCGCTTGCGGGCGCGATCATCCTGCACCGAAACTTCGATCAGATCTTCTGGCGCGGACTGGTTAGCGCGGTAGAGGCGCACGAAAGCGGCGGCAAGCGTCTCGGCGCCGTGGCTCGCGATCAGCTTCTGCACCAGCCCCTGCTCTTCCTCCTGCGGCTTATCGGCGAAGATCGGGTCGGCCAGCAGCCGCTCGTCATCACGCTCCGTCACTTCTTCCACGGAGGGCGGCCGCGCCCAGGTGGCAGCGATGCCGGCATTGTCGAGCAGGCGTTCGGCCTTGCGGCGAACGTTGAGCGGCACGATGAGAGCGCTGACACCCTTACGACCCGCACGGCCCGTGCGGCCGCTGCGGTGAAGCAGCGTTTCCGGATTGGTCGGCAGATCGGCATGTACGACGAGGTCGAGGCCCGGCAGGTCGATGCCGCGCGCTGCAACGTCGGTTGCGATGCAGACACGCGCCCGCCCGTCACGCATTGCTTGCAGCGCGTGGCTGCGCTCGTTCTGCGTCAATTCGCCCGAGAGAGCTACGACGTGGAAATTGCGGTTGTGGAACCGTGCCGTGAGGTGATTGACGGCAGCACGCGTCGAACAGAAGACGATCGCATTGCGCGCTTCATAATAACGCAGAACATTGATGATCGCGTTTTCGCGATCGCTCGGCGAGACGGCGAGCGCACGATACTCGATATCGATATGCTGCTTTTCTTCCGCCTGCGTGCTGATGCGCACGGCATCGCGCTGATAGCTCTTCGCCAGCTTGGCGATGGCTGCGGGAACGGTGGCGGAAAACATCAGCGTACGCCGCTCGTCTGGCGCTGCGTCAAGGATGAATTCCAGATCTTCGCGGAAGCCGAGATCGAGCATCTCGTCCGCCTCGTCCAGCACTGCGGCCTTCAGCTCGCTCATATCCAGCGCATTGCGGCGGATGTGGTCGCAGAGGCGTCCCGGCGTGCCGACGACGATATGGGCGCCACGCTCCAGCGCGCGGCGCTCGCTGCGGATATCCATGCCGCCGACGCAACTGACAATCACGGCGCCGGTCATTTCATAAAGCCATTCCAGCTCGCGCTTCACCTGCAGCGCCAGTTCGCGCGTCGGCGCGATGACGAGGGCAACGGGAGCAGCGGCTGGGCCGAACCGTTCGGCGCTTCCCAGAAGCGTTGGCGCAAGCGCCAGCCCGAATGCGACGGTCTTGCCCGAGCCAGTCTGCGCGGAGACGAGTGCGTCCGATGCTGCGAGCGCCGGATCGAGCATCGCCTTCTGGACAGGGGTGAGCTCGGTATAGCCGCGCTTCTGCAACGCCTTGGCGATCGCCGGAGAGACGCCGTTATAGTCAGTCATGTGTTCGATCTTTCGGAGCTGTCAGACGCATAACGCGTCGTAGCCGGAATCGTCCGGCCGAAGAGTTGGGCCGTTCCTACTCGCTCCGGCTGCGAATGTCAAAGTGTCTCGCCACGCCATGTGTAGATGGCGATGCTGCCGGAGCGCCCGCGAATCCTCGTCTCGAACGGTCCGGTCAACTGCCTTGCCAGCGATGGGACGGCTTCCGGACCCGCGGCGTTGAGCAGGTTGGCGCTGAGCGCAAGCTCCGCGCCACGGCTTGCCGCCACCTCCATGAGCCGCTGTGCGACATTGACGGTATCGCCTGTCGCGGTGATCTGCTGCCGGTCGCCGCTGCCGAGCCGTGAGGCGACGATCGGGCCGCAATGGGCCCCGAGCTTAAAGCCTATCTTCCTGCGGCGAAGCTCCGGATGGCCTGCGAGGAAGCTGCGTGTGCGGTCGGCGAGCCGCACGGCGCAGGCTGTTGCCCGAGCTGCATCGTCGGCCGTTGGTTCCGGCAGCCCGAAGAGGATCATGGCTCCATCGCCCATGAAGCTGGTGATCGCCCCGCCAAGCAGCCGCACTTCCTCGTCGATCAGTTCGAAGAAGCTGCTGAGAATCTCCCGCACCGCGGCCGGTCCGACCGCTTCGCTGAGGCCGGTGAAGCCTGAGAGGTCGATGAAGACGACGGAGGCATTCTGCCGCACCGGCTCGGCCAAAAAGGCTGGGTCGCGCGCGAGCCATTCGCCGAGGCCCGGCGCCTCGATGCGCTGCAGCCGCTCGGATTGGTCGGCGAAGTGCCGCGCACGGCTTCGGTCGCGCCAGAGTTCTGCGGCCCCGAAAATAACTGCGGGTGGGAGGGCGGCGGCAATCGGCAACGCAGCACTCAGCCAATAGCCGTTCGCGAAGGCAGCAAGGTTGAGCATCGCCCAGACAATGACCGTCAGACCGATGATGACGAAGCCGAGGGCGCTGCGGCGCCATGCGATCAGTGCGACCAGAAGAATGGGCAAGGCCGTCGCAATGCCGGCATCCGCCTGCCGTGTCCTGCTGTCACGCACCATGCCGTCGCCTGCTATCAGATGCGTGATCGCCGTCGACATCACTTCGACGCCCGGCAGGATGGGATCGAACGGCGTCGGAAAGACATCGCCGCCGCCGGTCACGGTCGCACCGATCACCACCACCTTGCCGGTAATGGCATCCGCCGGCAGCTTGCCATCGAGCGCGTCGACAGCGCTGAAGGTGCGGATGCTGCCTGCAGGACCATAGAAGGTCAGCGGCAGGCGCTGGCCCGTGTCCGTTGGAATGCGGCGGGCGCCAAGCCGGATGCCATTGCTTTCGATCAACGGTTCGGCGCCGAGCGCAACCGAGGCGACGCGCAACGGAAAGGCTGCATCCAACCGGTCGGCGGCGCGAGAAAACAGCGGAATGAATCGCGGAACGCCGCTCTGGTCCGTCGCCACATTGACGATGCCGAGCGCCGCAGCCTCTGCAAAGCGAGGCTGCGGCAGCAGAAGCTGCTGCGCTTCGGGGATCGCGGCAAGCGGATCCTCCGCATTCGCTGTCACCGACTGGAGACTCTGTGGAAAGGTCGCAGCACCGGCGATGATGCTGGGCGTCGCCCCAATAGCCGTTGCAAGCGCCGCATCCCCCTCCTCCGTATCGGGATCGACAAGCAATATATCGAGAGCCAGGGCCTCTGGTTTCAACGCGCCGATGGACGTGACGAGCTGCGCAAGCTTCTCCCGCTTGAGCGGATAGCCATGTGCTGCGGCGGTACGGTCATCGATCGCGATAATGGAAACGATATCGGGCGGCGCGCGGACGCCGACGATTGTGCTGCGCAGATCGGCTAGCGTGGCCTCCATCCGCTCCATGAGGCCGGAGTCCGACTGCAGATGGAAATAGCCGAGCGCCGCTCCCCACAGACCGGCAAGCAGCAGCGCGATCATAGTCTGAAGCCGACGGTTCATGAGACGACTTATTGACCGAGGCGTGAAAGAAGGGCCGCGACGCGGGGCGCCGGCCACGTGCGGACGGTGAGCGCAGCGGTTCCGCGCGTTACGTCCACACCCTCGCCCGGTCCAAGCACGACAGCCGCACCTTCCGGACGCCGCACGCCGACGCGCCCGCGGGTGACCAGTACGGAGGTCGTGCCGCCTTTGACATCGACGGCCCATTGCGTACCGCGGACGGCAGCGATCGCCTGCGGCGTCACCACCTGGAAGCCGCCGCGGTGCTGGCTGCTGTCGACGTCGACGAGAGCAGCCTTGCTGCGCAACGCAAGCGAATCCGGACTGCCATCGCGATTGCGGTCGGTGAGCTTGAAGGATGCGCCACGCTCAGCGGTGATGTTGACGCCACCAGGACAACGGAAAATCTGATTGCCGTTTGCCGCACGTGAAATCGCGCAGCCGGCAGACTGGGCATAAGCTGCGCCATCGGGCAGCAGGCTGATGATCAGCACAGCGGAAAACAGGCTGCGGGAGATTGCTGACATGGCTTTCATGATCCGCCCCTCGTGACCATCAGGTACATTCTCGAATGCGCCGGCGGCCCATACTAGCTGAATTCGCCGGTTTCCCTATGCAAAAACGTGAAGCTGCGCAAGCCATTCAGAGAGCGCGTCGCGCAACTCAGGCATCAGCTGGCGAAGGCCCGACATAGCGGGCACGCGGGCGGATCAGATGGCCGCTTTCGATCTGCTCCATCGCATGCGCCAGCCAGCCGGCCGTGCGCGCCAGCGCAAAGATGATGATCGGTGCTTCCTCGGGCAGATCGAAGGCTGCAGTCATGGCGGCAAGCGCGAAATCGACATTGACCTTCTCGCCCATCATCTCTTCGCCGGCCCGCTGCACATCGCGAAAGACCGGTGGCACGTTGAAAGAGGAGAGCAGCACGCTCGCCCGTATATCGCCGTCGGGGTAAAGCTGATGCCCGAACGCCGCCGGCCTGTTGCCCCGCAGCAGCAAGCGACGGATCGCATCCTCCGCCCCGGCGCAGGATGCAGCCTCGACAAAGGCATCGACGCTCCGCCACGCCGAACCATGCAGCGGCCCGGTCAGCGCCGCGAGACCCGAGAGCACGGCGGCAGAAAGTGCTGCCCCCGTCGAAACCGTGACCCGGACGGCGAAGGTAGAGGCATTGAGTTCATGATCGGCGAGCATGACAAGCGCCCGCCGCAGGCAATCGGCAGCCTCCGGCCTGCCCCAGCGTGCAGCAAGACGGTAATGCAGGGGATGATCTGCCGCTCCCGGCGCCAGCGCATCGGCGACGGTTGAAAGCACGCTGCATGCTTCCATCTGCAAGGCAGCACGCGCGCGCC
This sequence comes from Rhizobium sp. CF142, assembly GCF_000281145.1. Lineage (NCBI taxonomy): Bacteria > Pseudomonadati > Pseudomonadota > Alphaproteobacteria > Hyphomicrobiales > Rhizobiaceae > Rhizobium > Rhizobium sp. CF142. The sequence continues at coordinate 27,290 of NZ_AJWE01000038.1, forward strand.
CCAGAGACGGCAGGTCGGCGCTTACCCGTCCCGCCAGCGCCAGCAGCGCGGCTTGAATGGAAGGCGACGCCGGCTCCAGGGCAGAGGCCGGTGCGCAGGCGAAACTCTCCGCATTCCACAGCAGCAGCGCCGTCTCCTCCAGCGTCGCATGGACTGAAAGCCCCGCCGCATCCTGCCCCCGATAGAGCAATCGTCCTGCGGCTATGGTCGAGAGTGATGATGTCAGTACCGGATCGCCCCAGCGGATCGCTTCGGCGGCAACCGTCTCGCTTTTGCGCCTGCCGGCATGCCGCTCGGCAAGCCGCTTGACATCGCTTTCCTGATAGAGGCTGCGGCGTGGATCGGTGGGGTCGGCCTTGGCGCGGATCCGCCCGCGGCTGACATTGGCATAAAGCGTCTGCGGCTTGGTGCCGAGTTCGGCTAGCGCTTCCTCCGCTGTCAGCCAGCTCATGTCAGCCTCACATTGATCAATTACGTCAAGATTGACGTCAACTAAAGTAGATCCGATCTTTCATCCGGTAAAGGAGAAACACCTATGAAAAATGGTTTGGAAGATGTCATCGCCGCTGAAACCCAGCTCTCGGATGTCGACGGCGAAGCCGGCCGGCTGATCATCCGCGGCGTATCGCTGGATCATCTGGCAGGAAGCAGCGCCTATGAGGATGTCGCCGCCCTGCTGCTGGACGGCCTGATCGAGCCGCATCTCGACGCAAGCGAATTGCGCCGCCGGCTCGGCCAGGCGCGCATGGAAGTTTTCGCCGAAGTCAAGACTGCCGATACTCGCCTGCTGAAGCTGCCGCCGGTCGATGTTATGCGTGCTCTTGTTGCCCGCCTACCTGACGGCGAGGATATAGATACCGTGCTCCGTCTGCTTGCCGCACCCGCCGTCTTCCTGCCGGCGGTCCTGCGCTTGCAGCGAGGCGAAAAGCCGGTAAAGCCCGATGCAGACCTCTCGCAATCGGCCGACATCCTGCGCATGCTCTCGGGCGCGGTGCCGAGCGCCGAGCAGACCGCGGCCCTCGATACCTATCTCGTGACGATCTCGGATCACGGCCTGAACGCCTCGACTTTCGCGTCGCGCGTCATCGCTTCCACCCGCGCCGGCCTCACCTCCTCGGTGCTGGCGGCGATCAGCGCGCTGAAGGGACCACTGCATGGCGGAGCACCCGGACCGGTGCTCGATATGCTTGACGGTATTGGCAGCGAGGCCAATGCCGGCCCCTGGCTGCACTCCGCGCTCGATCGCGGCGAGCGGCTGATGGGCTTCGGCCACCGCGTCTATCGCGTGCGCGACCCACGTGCGGATGCCCTGAAAAATGCGCTGAAGCCGCTCGTTGCCGCAGGCCAAGTCAATGCCATCAGAATTGCACTTGCAGAAGCGGTGGAACAGGCAGCCCTCGCGATCCTGAAGGAACGCAAGCCGGACCGGCCGCTGGATGTGAATGTGGAATTCTATACCGCGCTGCTCTTGGAAAGCCTCGGCTTCCCGCGCGACGCCTTCACCGGCGTCTTCGCGATAGGCCGCACCGTCGGCTGGATTGCCCATGCCCGCGAACAGGCATTGGAAGGCCGCCTCATCCGCCCGCGCTCGGTCTATGTCGGACCGTTGCCGGAAGCGGCATGACGAAAAGAAAAAGCCGCTCCCTCGGTTCAGAGGGAGCGGCCGAATTTTAAACCAACCGGCTCTGTTCCGTCGCAGCTTCGATGAAGCTTGCAAACAGCGGATGCGGATCAAGCGGGCGGGACTTCAGTTCCGGATGGTACTGAACGCCGATGAACCAGGGATGGTCAGGATATTCGATCGTCTCCGGCAACACGCCATCCGGCGACATGCCGGAGAAGACCAGGCCGCAATTTTCCAGCCGGTCCTTGTAGTCGATATTGACTTCGTAGCGGTGGCGGTGACGTTCGGAAATATCGGTCGAGCCGTAGATATCCGAAATCTTCGTGCCCTTCTTCAGAGCTGCCTTGTAGGCGCCGAGGCGCATCGTGCCACCGAGATCGCCGGCAGCCGTGCGCTTCTGCAGCTCGTTGCCCTTGACCCATTCGGTCATCAGGCCGACGACCGGTTCCGGGGTCGGGCCGAATTCGGTCGAGGAGGCATTCGGAACATCAGCCAGATTGCGGGCAGCCTCGATGACGGCCATCTGCATGCCGAAGCAGATGCCGAAATACGGCACCTTGCGCTCGCGGGCAAAACGCGCCGCATGGATCTTGCCTTCCGAGCCGCGCTCGCCGAAGCCGCCGGGCACCAGGATGCCGTGGACCTTCTCGAGGTAGGGCGCCGGATCTTCCTTTTCGAAGACTTCCGACTCGATCCATTCGAGCTTGACCTTGACGCGATTGGCGATGCCGCCGTGATGCAGCGCTTCGATCAGCGACTTATAGGCATCCTTGAGGCCGGTATACTTGCCGACGATTGCGATCGTCACTTCGCCTTCCGGCGTGCGGATGCGGTTGCAGACCTCTTCCCACTGGTCGAGGCGCGGCTTCGGCGCCGGCTCGATGCCGAAAGCGGCAAGCACTTCGTCGTCGAGGCCTTCCTTGTGATAGGCCATCGGCACGTCATAGATATTGGCGACGTCGAGCGCCTGGATGACGGCGGACGGACGCACGTTGCAGAACAGCGAAAGCTTGCGGCGTTCGGCTTCCGGGATTTCCCGGTCGGCGCGTACCAGCAGGATGTCGGGATGAATACCGAGCGCCTGCAGCTCCTTGACGGAATGCTGCGTCGGCTTTGTCTTCAACTCGCCGGCTGCCGGAATATAGGGCATCAGCGTCAGGTGAACGTAAACAGCCGTGCCGCGCGGCAGATCGTTGCCGAGCTGGCGGATCGCTTCCATGAAGGGCATCGCCTCGATATCACCGACCGTGCCGCCGATCTCGCAGATGACGAAATCGTAGTCGTCATTCCCCTCGATGACGAAATCCTTGATCTCGTTGGTGACGTGCGGGATGACCTGAACGGTCGCGCCGAGATAGTCGCCGCGGCGTTCCTTGTCGATGATGTTCTTGTAGATGCGGCCGGTGGTGATGTTGTCGGTCTTGGTCGCCGAGCGCCCGGTAAAGCGCTCGTAATGGCCGAGATCGAGGTCGGTTTCCGCGCCATCGTCGGTGACGAAGACTTCGCCGTGCTGGGTCGGGCTCATAGTGCCCGGATCCACGTTCAGATAGGGGTCGAGTTTGCGAAGCCGGACCCGGTAACCACGGGCCTGCAACAACGCTCCGAGAGCCGCGGCCGCAATTCCTTTTCCGAGGGAAGAAACCACGCCGCCAGTGATGAATACGTATCGCGCCATGGGAGTCACCGGATACCTTTTCAAAAACGATTCCACCAGCCCAAAAATTCTTTTCCGGAACTTTTGGTGCATGGCGCAGGAATCTGAACAAAAGAAAACCGGCAGACCCGAGGGCCTGCCGGCGGTTTATTTTCTGGACCGGCTTATTGTCCCGTGGGGACGCCGGAAGGCTGTGCCGGCGCAGTCGTGGCCGGAGCCTCAGGCTGAGCCGGAGCCGTCGTCGTAGCTGCCGGAGCAGTCGCCGCAGGGGCGCCGGCAGCCGGTGCCTGCGTTGCTGGTGCCTGCGTTGCCGGGGCAGCCGGTGCCGGAGCGGCAGCGCCGCCGTTTGGAATGCCGCTGTTGTCAGCCGGCTGAGCCGGAGCCGGCGCGTTGGTGCCGCCGAGCGAATCGAGAATGCCGTTGCCCTGCCCGCTCGTTGCCGGAATGCGGTTGAGAATATCGGTCGGGCGGCTTTCGTAACGCGTCAGGATACCGAGGCCGAGCGAAGTGAGGAAAAACAGCGTCGCCAGGATCGCCGTCGTGCGCGTCAGCGCATTGGCCGTGCCGCGGGCCGACATGAAGCCCGATCCGCCGCCGATGCCGAGGCCACCGCCTTCGGAGCGCTGGATGAGCACGACGCCGACGAGCGCGAGCACGATCATGAGATGGATGACAATCAATACGGTCTGCATGGGTCCAGTCCTGCCCGTCTGAGGACGGACATAAAGTAAAAATCTGGCGGCTCTTTACATGAGGTCTTCAGCTATTCCAAGCCCTTCGGCCAGGAATATGCAATCGCTTCAGGCAAGCAGCGCTTCGTATGTGCCGTAGATGGCGAGGAAGTCCGCGGCTTTCAAGCTCGCCCCGCCGATCAGCGCACCGTCCACATTGTCGACGGCAAGCAGTTCGCGGGCGTTTGCGGGCTTGACGGAACCCCCATAGAGAATGCGCATACCCTTGCCCTCGTCGCCGAAGCGCAGGACGAGTTCGTCGCGGATGAAGGCATGGACGATTTCCACATCCTTTGCCGTCGGCGTCAGCCCCGTGCCGATCGCCCAGACGGGTTCATAAGCGATGACGGTATTTTCGGCCGTCGCCTCCTCGGGCAGCGAGCCGGAAAGCTGGCGCTTGAGGATGTCGAGCGTCTGATAGGCATCGCGCTCGTCGCCGGTCTCGCCGACGCAGACGATCGCAGTCAGATCAGCCTGATAGGCGGCCTGCGCCTTGGCCCGCACCATATGATCGGTCTCGGCATGGTCGATGCGCCGTTCCGAATGGCCGACGATCACATAGGTGCCGTAGCAATCGGCAATCATCTCGGCCGAAATGTCGCCCGTATGCGCCCCGGATTGTGCCTGATGGCAGTTCTGGCCGCCGATCGCGAGCGGGCTGTCGGTGGCGAGCGCAGTCGCCACATAAAGCAGTGTTGCAGGCGGGCAGATCAGGGCTTCGACCTTTTCCGACAAGGGGGAGCTGACGCCTTGGGCAATCGCCTTGATCTGGTCCAATGAGGCACGCGTGCCGTTCATCTTCCAGTTCCCCGCCACGAGCGGGCGTACGTCAGGTGTCATGCTGCTCCTCCCAAAATCCGCACATCCGGCGGCCTTAGCAAAAGCTTGCGGTAAAGGAAAGCGCCCCGCGCAACGTTGGGGGAATATGATCGTTTGAAAGCGCTACGCAGGCCCGTTCAGAACGCCAGAATCCAGTTCAACACCTTCCGCCAGTCGATCATGCGGATCGGCGTGCCATGATTGCCGTTCTGGAACAGCGTGAAATGCGTCGGGTACTTCGCCTTGTCGAGCTTTTCGAACAGCGCCTGCTGCTCGGTTGCCGCATAAACAGGGTCGCGGCTGCCATGGGCAAACCACAGCGGCAGCTTTGCCTTGTAGAACGGGCTCTTTGCAAAATCCGGATCAGAGACCCCGCTCATGATCAGCATACCCTTCATCCGCTTGACGCTTTCGGCATCGCGCGTGATGCCCCAGCAGATCTGGCTGCCCATGGAAGCGCAGCTCAGAATGACCGGCCGGCCGGGTGATTGAGCGCTCGCATAGCGAATCAGCCCGGCGATGGCCGCAACGCCACTCGCATCGAAGGTCCTGACGGTCGGCGAATAATAGACGCCGCCATTGCCGGCCGTAAGGTTCTTCAGCCGGTTGAAATTGCCGCCGAAGGAATAGTCGTTAGCGCCGAGCCGCCGGTCGCCGTCGCGACCGTGGATGAAGATGACCGTGAAGGCGGCATTCTGAGCGGGTCCCACCCTGGTGACATCGAGCCTGATGCCGTCGAGCGACAGCGTTTCGTCCGCCTGCAGCTTCTTCACGCCGAGCGAGACATATTTCTGCTGCACCCGCTTTTGCGGGATCTGGTCGCGCCCGTTGATGTCGCGCATCTCGTCGTAGTCGATCACGTCGAAGGCACCATCATCGCCCGTCTGCAGCACTTTCTGCGTTGAAAACAGATCGTCCTTGTAGGGCGGCAGGGCATCGGCTGTGGCGGCAGTGACGGCCGCGGACAGGAAAAAGGCCGCAATTGCGGTGATTATGGTGCAATGACTTGTGGACATCGGCATGCGGATGGTTCCCAGAGAGCTGCCGCGACTTGCCATTCGGCGTCCAGCAACGCAAATCACATCTTGAAAAGCTCCGCAAATCCGGGGCGCGTCGCGTATCGGGGCGCTTTCTGTCAGAATCCCCCTGATTCGCAAACGCGATGCGGACTGTGACTATTGTGGGCCAGCGGCGGCCCTTCACGAGAATAAGATCTGAACGGTTCCATGGAAGACAGCAACGACCTCTTTTCCGGAATGCCCCTCTCACAGAAGCAGGAGGAGGCTGCAAAGCCTGCGGCACCTGCCGAAAGGCCCGCTGCGGCGGCAGCCCCCTCGGCCTCCCGCCCTGCTCCGGCGACATCGAACAGTGATGATTACGGCGCATCCTCGATCCGCGTTCTGGAAGGCTTGGAACCCGTTCGCATGCGTCCCGGCATGTATATCGGCGGCACCGACGAAAAGGCGCTGCACCATCTCTTTGCCGAAGTCATCGACAACTCGATGGACGAAGCGGTGGCTGGCCATGCCGATTTCATCGATGTCCATCTCGATCTCCAGGGTTATCTGACAGTTACCGATAACGGCCGCGGCATTCCGGTCGAGAACCATCCGCAGGTTCCCGGCAAGTCGACGCTCGAAGTCATCATGACCAAGCTGCATGCCGGCGGTAAGTTCGATGGCAAGGCCTACGAAACCTCGGGCGGTCTGCACGGCGTCGGCGTCTCCGTCGTCAACGCGCTGTCGGACGCTCTCGAAGTCGAGGTCGCCCGAAACCGCAAGCTCTACCGCCAGCGCTTCTCGCGCGGCGTGCCGCAGGGCGGGCTCGAAGAGCTTGGCGACGTGCACAACCGCCGCGGCACCAAGGTTCGCTTCCATCCCGATCCGCAGATCTTCGGTGACCATGCGAAGTTCGATCCGGCGCGTGTGTTCCGCATGGCCCGCTCCAAGGCCTATCTCTTCGGCGGTGTCGAAATCCGCTGGAGCTGCGAGCCGGGCGTGCTGCCGGAGGGATCCGACGTGCCGGACAAGGCCGTCTTCCACTTCCCCGGCGGCCTGAAGGATTATCTGCAGGCGACGATGGGCAAGGAGTTCACCGTCACCCGCGAGATCTTCGCTGGCAAGAGCGAGAAAGTCGCCGGCCATGGTGCGCTGGAATGGGCGATCACTTGGTATGGCGGCGATCCGCAGGTCCATTCCTACTGCAACACCATCCCGACGCCGGAAGGTGGCACGCATGAGGCCGGTCTGCGCATTGCGCTGACCAAGGGCCTGAAAGCCTATGCCGAGCTGACACAGAACAAGCGCGCCGCCCAGATCACCACCGATGACGTCATGATCTCGGCCGTCGGCATGCTCTCGGTCTTCATCCGCGAGCCGGAATTCGTCGGCCAGACCAAGGATCGTCTCGCGACCGTCGAAGCTCAGCGCCTCGTTGAAAACGTGTTGCGCGACCCCTTCGATCACTATCTCGCCGACAATCCGAATGAGGCCGAGAAGCTTCTTGACTGGGTGATCGAGCGCGCCGAAGAGCGCCTGCGTCGCCGCAAGGAGAAGGAAGTCAACCGCAAGACCGCAGTGCGTAAGCTGCGCCTGCCCGGTAAGCTCGCCGACTGCTCGCAGAATACCGCTGAAGGCGCCGAACTCTTCCTGGTCGAGGGTGACTCGGCAGGTGGCTCCGCCAAGCAGGCGCGCAACCGCGCCAATCAGGCGATCCTGCCGCTGCGCGGCAAGATCCTCAACGTCGCCAGCGCTGGCCGCGAGAAACTGTCGGCCAACCAGCAGATCTCCGATCTCGTTCAGGCGCTCGGCTGCGGCACGCGCTCGAAATACCGCGAAGAGGATCTTCGCTACGAACGCATCATCGTCATGACCGATGCCGACGTCGACGGTGCGCATATCGCCTCGCTGCTCATCACATTCTTCTATCAGGAGATGCCTGAGCTGGTGCGCGGCGGCCACCTCTTCCTCGCCGTGCCGCCGCTCTACAAGATCACGCAGGGGGCGAAGTCTGCCTATGCCCGCGATGACGAGCATCGCGCCGAGTTGATGGAGACGGAGTTCAAGGGCAAGGCCAAGATCGAGATCAGCCGCTTCAAAGGTCTCGGCGAAATGCTACCCGCCCAGCTAAAGGAAACCACCATGGATCCGTCCAAGCGCACGCTTCTGCGGGTGCTGATCGACGAGGTGGATTTCGAGGGCACGCGCAACGCCGTCGACGACCTGATGGGAACCAAGGCCGAAGCCCGTTTCCGCTTCATCCAGGAACGTGCCGCCTTCGCCGAGGATCTGGATATTTAAGTCGTAGCGAATTCATCGAACTGACGAAGAACCGTTACAAGTCCGTCAAATTACCGGCGCAATAGAACGGCTGGCGCTCTGTCCTCTCAAGGGCAATGCAGCGCCGGCCCTTTTGTTTCAACCCTTTGCCGGATTTTGCCATGACCAAGCGTTTTCTCGCGACTGCCGCTTTCGTTCTCCTGTCCAGCACCGCCTCCGTCTACGCCACCGATATCGGTGCGACTGTCGAGACCGCCTGCCCCTTCGGCGATTGCGCCGCTGCGATCTCCCTCTCCTATCTCGGTGAATTTGTCATCCCGACTGGCCAGATGGAAAATGGCGTCGAATTCGGTGGCATTTCCGGCCTCGATTTCGATGCCGCCACCGGCCACTACATTGCGATCAGCGACGACCGCTCCGAAAAGGCGCCGGCCCGCTTCTACGATCTGGATATCGATGTCAGCGCCGCCGGCCTGAAGGGCGTCACTGTCGTCAAGCACACCACCTTCCAGGACAAGAACGGCCAGCCCTTCGCCGTCAAGACCGTCGATCCGGAATCCATCCGCTTTGGCAAGGACGGCATCTACTGGGGCAGCGAAGGTGACGCCAAGGCACTGATCACCCCCTTCATCCGTGTCACCTCGCCGGACGGCGCGTTCGTGCGTGAGTTCAAGCTTCCGGACGGTTTTGCGCCGACCGCCGACAAGTCGACCGGCATCCGAGACAATCTCGCTTTCGAAGATCTCGCCGTGTCTCCGTCTGGTGACGTTTTCGTCGGCGTCGAAGCAGCCCTCTATCAGGACGGCCCGAACCCCAGCCTGACGACTGGCAGCCTCTCACGCATCATCCGTTATGACGGCGCAACCGGCGAGCCGAAGGCTCAATACGTCTATCCGATCTCGCCGATCCCGCAGGCTGCCACTAAACCCGACGGCGGCAACGACAACGGCATGTCGGAAATGATCGCCCTTGACGATCATCGCCTGCTCGCCGTCGAGCGCAGCTACGCGCAGGGCTTCGGCAACAACATCAAGCTTTTCATGATGGATCTCGACGGCGCGACCGACGTTTCCGGCATCGTTTCGCTTGCCAAGAACGATCAGCGTGTCGTCCCGGCCCGCAAGAGCCAGGTGCTGGATCTGCGCGCCATCGGCCTCACACCCGACAATATCGAGGCCATGGCGATCGGCAAGGCGAAGGACGGCACGGATGTCCTGATCCTCGGTTCTGACAATAATTTCTCGACCGGCCAGAAGACTCAGTTCTACGCCTTCAAGATCAACCGCCGCCCGCAATAATATCTCAAGGATTCAGCGACCAAATAACCACGCTTTGTATACGCTTTATCCGGGCGGACCTTGAAACCGCCCGGTTCATAGCCCATAAACTAGGACAACAATAAAAAGAGGCGCGCGTGGGTGTGTTTGATCGTCAGAAAACCAATACGGAGCCGCGATGGCTGGGGCCGTCGGCGACGATACGTACGCCGCTGATACCCTCCATTTCGGCTGCCCGCTGGCTGCTCGTGCTTGTCGCCGCAGCCGGCGTGTATTTCTTCTATGGCTTCGTGGTGCCCGTGCTCGCAGCCCTCGTCATCGGCTTTGCGAGCTGGCCGCTTTACCGCAAACTGGTTGCCCGCGTCGGCGGCAATACGACGATCGCCGCGACGATCGCGATCGTCCTCATCGTTACCTTCCTCGTCATTCCGATCAGCCTTGCGGTTGTCTATACGACCGGTGAGGTGCGCACCTGGGTCGCATGGGCGATCCACGCCAACCGTTTCGGGGCGGAAACGCCGCAATGGATCGTCGCCTTGCCTCTGGCCGGTTCCTACCTCGACGAACTTTGGACGAAGTATATCGGCAGCCCCGGTGCTATGGGTGAGCTCATCCAGGCCGTCAGCGGTGCCAATATCGGCAATATCTACCGCGCAATTCTGGCGGCCGGCGGTGGTGCCTTCCACCTGTTCCTGACGCTGCTCTTCATGCTGATCGCGCTGTTCTTCGTCTATCGCGACGGCTTCTCCTTCTCCAAGCAGATTGACATGCTCGGCGAGCGTATCCTGCCGAACCGCTGGGAGCGTATTTCCCGCGTCGTGCCTGCCACCATCAGCTCGACCGTCATGGGCATGACGCTGATTGCCATCGGCGAAGGCATCGTGCTCGGCGTTGCCTACTGGATTGCCGGTGTGCCCTCGCCCGTCACCCTTGGTGTGCTCACCGGCGTCATGGCGCTGATCCCGGGCGGAGCGCCGCTCTCCTTCACGCTGGTATCCGTCTATCTGCTGGCCAGCGGCTCGCATGTCGCCGGCATCGGCCTGTTCGTCTGGGGCACGGTCGAACTCTTCATTGTCGACAAGACGCTGCGCCCCAAGCTCGTCGGCGGACCGATCAAGCTGCCGTTCCTGCCGACCTTCTTCGGCCTCGTCGGCGGCGTGAAGACGATGGGTTTCCTCGGCCTCTTCATCGGCCCGGTGCTGATGGCGCTGCTGGTCGCGATCTGGCGCGAATGGATACATGAAGTCCGCGCCGCCGATGCAGGACCGCAGATGATCCTCGACGAGCAGGCGCCGCCGGTGCAGCGCGCTGCCGAAGGCTGAACTCCTTGCCAGCAAAGATGGTCAGGCCGTCAGCCGTTTTTCCATGAAGAGGCTGAGCGGATCGGGCTGATAGGAGCCGAAAGGCTCGATCTCGATATATCCGTATTTCCTGTAAAGGCCGATCGCCTCGGGCTGGTGGATGCCGGTCTCCAGGCGGATTGCTTCAAGACCCTTCTCCCTGCCGATTTCCTCCAGCCGGGTCATCAGCCGGCTTGCGACCTTCAGGCCCCGTGCTTGCGGGTCGACGAACATGCGCTTGATCTCGGCCGTCCCGTCACCTGCCTCCACCAGCGCACAGCAGCCGACGATCTCGCCGCCGTTACGCGCCACGAGGAAGCTCACCGATGGCTTTTCCAGTGTGGAGATATCGACGAGGTGATTGCTCTCGGGCGGATAGAGCGACTGCGCATAGGCATCGGAGAGATCAAGGAGGCGAATCACGCCATTCTGGCGCGGCGGTTCCAGAGCGATGGTGACGGACATTTTCTCTTTCCTGTTCCGGCGAAACGCGTGATTTTTCCCTTGATGACAAGGAGTTAATATCGCTGCCTTCATTCCGTTGGAATTGTGCTTTCGAAGGGGATGACACGCTCAATAGCCATGGAGGCAAAATATGCAAGCCGTCCTCATCGCCATGACGATCCTCGGTTGCGACGATTCCGTCAGCCAGTGCAACTACCTCGCCACGGTCGACAAACACTGGGAAACCGTCGTTGCCTGCGATGCCGAGGCCGAACAGCGGCTGAAGACCTATGCCAATGCCAGCTATCCGACCGTCATTGCCGTCTGCGAGGCGCCGAAGTCGCTTGCCGCTGCCGAACCGGCCAAGCCGGCGCCCACTGCACCAGCAGCGTCCGAGGTAGTCGAACAACGTGATGGCCTTGGCGGTTTTGTGGATACTATTGCTGGGCGTGTGCGCGCCAATTTGCCTTCCGGCCATAATGTGAAAAACACCCTGGCGAAGCCATTGCATTTCGTCTCTGCGAGCTATTCCTGGGCCGCGGCCCGCTTTACCGATTAAGCAGCGGCAAGCGACGCATAGACACGGGCAGACCGGCGCTGCTCGGCGACATGCAGCTTCTCGACCATGTCGAGCAACTCGCCGACGGCGTCATGCTGCCCTACCCGGCTGTGGAATTTCTGAAGCAGGCTTCCGCAGATACTGCCGAGCAACAATGCCGATGTCTTTCGCGAAGCCTCGCGCCACAGGAACGTTGCTTCCACGAAAATGATGCTGATATCGCGCGGCAGGCCTGCCGATTCATAGAGCGCGCGCACGGCATGCATGCGGCCCGTGGCAAGGATTGCCCGCACGCGCCGGTCGCTGCAACCTGACAGGTTGACGATGGCGCAGGCGAAGAATTCCACCTTGCCGCAGCAGAGCGCATGCATGAGGAAGGAAGGCGTCAGACGGTCGTTCAGGCGAAGATGTTCGACGAGATCTGGCACTTCGATCGGCGCGATATCGCCGGCGATGGAAACGATCGCCGCTTCCGTCGCCTCGCGGCTGATGCGCTGCAGTCTCTGCAGGCCGATTGCCGCCTGCGCCAGCGGCAGGCCGACCAGCGCATTGCTGACATGCTGCGTCAGCAGCTGGCGGGCATCGGCCGGCAAGTCGATGCGGTCGAGAAGCAGGTTTCTGATGTCGCTGACATCACCGAGTCGTTCGGCAATCCGCTTCAGGGATTGGGCGGAAATCGCCGCACCGTCATTTTCGAGCAGGCAGAGTATTTCGTCTTCGTCGCCGACTTCGGCAAGTGCCGCCGAAACGGGGCGAGTCACATGGGCGCGCGCCGCAATAAGCATGCGCGTCGCACCGCTGCCGCGTGCTGCGAGATCGACGAGATCGGCATCGGTTAGGATCGGCGAGCAGGTCACCGCATGGCAGGCGATCTCCGGCTGGTCTTCGGCGAGCGAAAGAATGATGTTGCGTGGCGCATGCGGCGCCCAGGCGATCGCTTCGGCGAGCGCAAGCCGCACACGCGGCGACGGATCGTCGAGCAGGAAGGTCATCGCCTTTTCAGCAGCGTCGCGCCGCTCGTCCGACATTTCGGATTTGAGATAGACGCGTCCCAGAGCATTTGCAGCGGCCGCCCTGTCAGCCGTCTTGGCCGTTTCGACCCAACGAAGAAATGCCTCAATGATCACGACCACGCCCCAGCACTGAACGCGATTCCTTCGCGTCTTATTCAATACGAGGACGGTAGCCGGAAAAAGTTTATGATTGGTTCACCATATTTATTAGCGTTTGGCCGAACCCATATGGCTGCTGTCAGACCTTCGGCCTGAACATTTCGAAGATCTCGCTGCCTTCGCAATAGTCCATGTAGCCCATGCGTGCGATAGGCCGCGCCAGCGCCACATCGAACCGGCCATCTCTGACGATCGCCTCATCGATATGGATGCCGACAACCTCTCCGAAAACGAAGACATTCTCTGTCGACTCGCCGGAGAGCGTCTTCGGCTCGATGATCTCGGTCACCCTGCATTCCAGGACGGCGAAGGCCTCCGCCACATAGGGCGCATCGATGAGCTCCGCCTGTTTCGGCGTCAGTCCGGCGAATTCGAATTCGCTCGTTCCGTAAGGTAAGGCGGCGGAGGAAAGGTTCATTTTATCAGCCAGATTGCGGCTGACGAAATTGCAGGTGAAAACGCCGGTTTCCCTGGCGTTTTTCTGGCTATGCTTGTGCCCGCTCGACGAAAACATCACCAGCTTCGGCTTGTCGGCCACAGCATTGAAGAAGGAATAGGGCGCGAGATTGATCGACCCGTCCCTGCCCTTGCTGCCGATCCAGCCGATCGGCCGTGGCGCGACGATCGCCTTGAAGGGATCATGCGCCAACCCGTGCCGGTTGGTATCCGTCGTGTAGAACATCAGTCTTCACCGCCGAGCCAGGTGACCGTCTCGGTCAGCTCAGGGCGCGGACGCTCGACGGGTGGGAAGGTGGTGGAGCCGATGTGGATGAAGCCGGCAACCTTTTCGCCCGGCTGGACGCCGAGCAGCGGATAGGCGCGCTCGTCGAAGGCGAACCATTCCGTCAGCCAGTTGGCAACATAACCATGCGCATTGGCAGCCAGGATGACGTTGAGGCACAGCGCGCCCGCCGACATGATCTGTTCCCATTCTGGGATCTTGAAATGCGGGCCGGCCTTACTGACGATGCCGACGACGACAGGCGCACGGGTAAAGCGCGTGCGCTCCACCTGGATCATTTCCTCCGAAAGGTCGGGTTTTGCTTCGAGCGCCAGCTTCAGCAGCTCTTCGCCCAGCCGCACGCGCTCCTCGCCGCGATAGACGATGAAGCGCCAGGGGGCGAGCTTGCCGTGATCGGGAACCCGCGATGAAAGGCGCAGGATTTCCTCGATTTCGGCCTTTTCCGGTCCCGGTTCGCACATCTGGAACGCGGGGATGGAGCGACGCACGGCGAGATAATCGATCAGCTTGATGTCGGATTTCATGCAGGAGAAACTCTCATTTGTATGCAGAGGGTGGCCACAGGTCTTGAATTTGCCATGGCATTGGTCTTGAAGTGGACTCTGCGATTTCAGAAGTCAATCGGTTCACGAACAGGATGTTTGGCATATTGCCTTTTGCACGGATCGGCCTTGCTCTTGCCCTGATGCTGCTGACGCCGTTTGGCGCGGCCGCTCAGGACGCTTTCAAGGAATTCAAGCAGCTCGAATCGACGCCGAAAATGCCGAAGCTCAACGCGTTCATCGCGCCAGGCACGGCACAGGAAGGCGTGCACCTGCGTGACGTTTCGCTGGAGGCCAAACTCACGGCCGATGGCACGCCTGTCGAAGACGGGCTTTCCTGGTATGTATTCAGTCCGGTCGCTGGAAATGATGGCAAGCTGCCGCTCATCGCCAGCTCCCGTGGCGGCACCGCAGCCTTCCAGCTCGCTGCCGGCGATTATTTCGTCAACGTCTCCTTCGGACGCGCCGGCGTCACCAAGAAGCTGACGGTGCCGGATGAAGGCGCAGTCGACAAACAGGTGATGGTTCTCGATGCCGGCGGCCTGCTCCTCAATGCCGTCTCGGGCTCCGATGTCCGTATTCGACCCAACCAACTGAGCTTTTCGATCTATTCTGCGGAGATCCGCGACGACGGCGAGCGCGGCCTTGTCATGGCCGATGTGCCGCCGAATACGGTCGTGCGCCTCAATGCCGGCACCTATCACGTGGTTTCCGAATACGGCAATGTCAACGCAACCATCCGTGCCGACATTCAGGTGGAGGCCGGCAAGCTTACCGAAGCGACGATCCAGCACAGGGCGGCACAGATCAATTTCAAGCTGGTCTCGGAAACCGGCGGCGAAGCGATCGCCGATACCGCCTGGTCGATCCTGACGGCCGCTGGCGACAGCGTCGGCGAAAGTGTGAGCGCCTTTCCGGCCATGGTCCTGGCGGAAGGTGAATACACGGCGGTCGCCCGCAACAAGGACAAGATCTACCAGCGCGACTTCACAGTCGCTGCCGGGGTCAATACCGATGTCGAAGTGCTGATGAAGGATCAGCAGGCCCAGCAGCCGATTGCTCCGGCCGCAACAGCCGTGCCGCCGGGACAGGCCGCAGCCGGGCCGAAGGGCGTGCCTCAGCCGGGCGGCGAAATCCCGCCGCAGCCGCCACTGCCCTCATATGAAGACCTGCAGAATGGTGGCGACGGCGCCAGCCTCGACTGACGCCCCATCCGGAATAACAGGAAATCTCAGCTTGCGCGCTTGAGGAACGCCTTCTTCTTCGGCGCCATCGAGAAGACGGCGTCAAAGAGGCGGGCGAGCAGATCCTTGCGGTCGCTGCCGCTGCTCAGTTCTTCCCAAGACAGCACCCTGCCCACATGCGCGGTGATCGTGCTGCCTGAAAGACGGCGGAATTCGCGGATGAGCAGCGACAGGCGCAGCGTCATCGAAACCCTGCTGGCAAGATGGAAGAGCCGGCCGTTCTGGCCCTCGAAATAGATCGGCAGCACGCTGGCGCGGGTCGCCTGGATGAGCTTGGCCGGGAACATCTTCCACGGCAGGTCTTCGGCGCGACCGAAGCCCTTCTTGGCGGTGGCCACGCCACCTGCCGGAAAAATCACGATCGTCGTGCCTTCCTTCAGCAGGCGAACTGCCTCGTGCCGGCTCTTCATGTTCATCGCCATCGCTTCCTTGGTCTCTTCGAAGGAGATCGGCAGCGAATAAGGCGCCATTTCCGGCACCTTGAGAAGGTCATTGTGGATCAGCACCCGGAACGGACGGCCGATCTGCTCGGCAAGCGCCAGCACCGCAATGCCGTCGCCTATGCCGAAGGGATGGTTGGCGACGATGACGATCGGCTCGTTCGGCACCGGTGCGAGCGGCCAGCTGCCTTTTACATTGATCTCGACATCGATGAGATCGAGCATCTTGCCGAAGACGCGGTCACTCTTACCGACGATATCGGAGCGCCAGATGTCATAGAGCCGCACATAGCGGTCACGGCCCGAAAGCCCCTCGATGGAGCGGATGAGCCAGCGCTTGAAGCGCGGATCCCGTTCATTCGCGTAGGAAAGCTCTTTGAAGCGCACTCGAATGCCTGCCGGGATGAAACCCGTCCCCTGTTTTGTGGCGGCTATATTACTGTTACATGTCAGATTTCTGACAGCGCCGAGCAGATCAATGCCGGGCGCTGCCATTATCCAGAAAGCAATTTTCAGGCTGCTTTTGCCTTCTTTGCCTCGAGCTTGCGACGGATATCGGGCGCAGTTGCCTCCAGGGCAAGGCTTTCGATCGCCGAATCCAGCGACATCGATGTCTGCTCCTGGCTGCCGAGGCGACGGATATTGACCGTGCGCTCTTCCGCTTCCTTCCTGCCGCAGACGATGATGACGGGAACTTTCGTAACGGAATGTTCGCGGATCTTGTAATTGATCTTCTCGTTACGGAAGTCGGTCTCGACATGCAGTCCGGCTTCGCGCAGTGCGTCGGCCACTTCCTGGCCGTAGCTATCGGCTTCCGAAGTGATCGTCGCGACGACGACCTGCAGCGGTGAGACCCACAGCGGCAGATGGCCGGCGAAGTTCTCGATCAGGATGCCGAGGAAGCGTTCCATCGAGCCACAGATGGCGCGATGGATCATCACCGGCTGTGTCTTCTCGGAATTGCTGTCGATATAGAAGGCGCCGAAGCGTTCCGGCAGGTTGAAGTCGACCTGCGTTGTGCCGCACTGCCATTCGCGGCCGATCGCGTCCTTCAGCGTATATTCGAACTTCGGTCCGTAGAAAGCGCCCTCGCCCGGCAGGATGCCGGTCTTGATGCGTCCCTCGGACTGCGCCTCGATCGTCTTCAAGACATCGGTCATGACGGCTTCCGCACGATCCCAGAGCGCATCGGAGCCGACGCGCTTGTCCGGACGGGTCGAAAGCTTGACGACGATTTCCTTGAAGCCGAAGTCTTCATAGACCGACAGGATCAGGTCGTTGATCTTCAGGCATTCCGCCGCCATCTGCTCATCGGTGCAGAAGATGTGCGCGTCGTCCTGCGTGAAGCCGCGCACGCGCATCAGCCCGTGCAGCGCGCCCGAAGGCTCGTAACGGTGCACCAGGCCGAATTCCGCCATTCGGATCGGCAGCTCGCGGTAAGACTTCAGGCCATGCTTGAAGATCTGCACGTGACCGGGGCAGTTCATCGGCTTCAGCGCAAAGACGCGGTTGTCCGCTTCCTTGTCTTCCGGATGCGTCATCGCATGCGCCGACTTCACGGCAAACATGTTTTCCTGATACCAGCCCCAGTGCCCCGAGGTTTCCCAGAGCGAAGTGTCGAGCACCTGCGGCGCGTTGACTTCTTCATAATCGACAGCAAGCCGGCGACGCATGTAGGAAACCAGAGACTGGAAGATGCGCCAGCCCTTGCCATGCCAGAAGACGACGCCCGGGCCTTCTTCCTGGAAGTGGAACAAGTCCATTTCGCGGCCGAGCTTGCGGTGGTCGCGCTTCTCAGCTTCGGCCAGCATATGCAGGTAGTTATCGAGATCGGCCTGGTCGGCCCATGCCGTGCCGTAGATGCGCGATAGCATGGCGTTATTACTGTCGCCACGCCAATAGGCGCCGGCAACCTTCATCAGCTTGAAGGCGGTGCCAACCTGGCCGGTCGAGGCCATATGCGGGCCGCGGCAAAGGTCGAACCAGTCGCCCTGGTGGTAGATCTTCAGATCCTGCCCTTCGGGAATCGCATCGACGAGTTCGACTTTGTACTGTTCGCCCTTGGCGGCAAAAACTTCCTTCGCCTTCTCGCGCGACCACACTTCCTTGGTGAAGGGCGCGTTGCGGGCGATGATTTCCTTCATCTTCTTTTCGATCTTGGGCAGATCGTCGGGCGTGAAGGGCTCGTTCTTGGCGAAATCGTAATAGAAGCCGTTCTCGATCACGGGGCCGATCGTCACCTGGGTGCCGGGCCACAGCTCCTGCACGGCCTCGGCCATCACGTGTGCGGCGTCATGCCGGATGAGTTCCAGCGCGCGGCCGTCCTTGCGTGTGATGATCTCGATCTTGCCGTCGGTCACGGCATCGGAAAGGTCGCGCACGGTGCCGTCGATCGCAATGGCGACGGCGCTCTTGGCAAGCGACTTGGAAATGGATTCGGCGACATCCTTGCCGGTCGCGCCAGCCGGGAAGCTGCGCACCGAACCATCAGGAAATGTCAGGGAAACGGATTGGGACATTGAATTCTCCTTGTCCAGTCCCGCCAACGAATGCGGGTGGTTGAAACGGAAGCATCATCCCTGCCGGGATGTGCTGCCGCCTGATACTGATATTTGGTGTCTGAGTAAAGGAAAAGCCTGCCTACAGGACCATTTCAAAAAGGCCACGCACGGTGTTCCAGTTGCGCATCGTTCCGACACCCATGCGCTTGGTCGTGAGCGCCGATAGCAGCTGCGATTGACTGGGCTTGCCGTGGAAATCGATCCAAAGATCGCAGCCGACCAGCTCCATCCGCTGCCCCTCCGACAGAAGCGGCTTCAGCGCTTCCACCTTGTCCGGGTCGATCGGCAACCGGTTGACGCGCACGATCACCTGGTCGCCAACGCCGTCCTTGAAGGGATTGGCGCTGCAGAGCGCCATCCAGGTGCAGTCGCTGCGCACGATGATATCGACATGCTTGCCGAATTTTTCTTCAAAAGCCTCCTCCAACTGCTCTTCGACTTCATGCGGCCGCATTTCATCGGCCTCGAACACGAGGTTGCCGGTGGAGACCAGTGTGCGCGGTTCACGATAGCCCAGCTCTTCGGCAAGCTTTCGCAGATCCTCCATGATCACGCGCCGCTCAGATGTCAGGACGATGCTGTGCAGAAGTGCGATGAAGGTACACACCCTATGCCTCCTTCCGCCCAAGCGCGAAATAGCGCCACGGCGTAAACCAGCGGAAACGCATTTCCAGACTTTCCGGCACCGGATCGAGCCCGCTTGTGCCGCCCGGACCGCACCGGCCGACGCGGAAGAGTGTCATCCAGCCGCCAGCCCAGAGCCCGTGGCGCGCGACGGCCTCATAGCCATATTCGGAGCAGGTCGGGATATGCCGGCAGGAATTGCCGACGAAGCCGGAAAGCGTCAGCTGGTAAAGGCGGATGAGGCCCATGCCGAAAAGGCGGTCAGGCGTCTTGCTGAAGGGACCGGAGTAATTGCGGGAAAATCTCTGCCGCGGCTGGGCGCGAGGCTTCGGCGCGGCAGCACCGCCCTCGTCTTCCTCTTCCTCGCGCAGCAGACAGAATTCGCACATAGCTTACGCCTCGACGGTTTCAGCGCGTTTTGCCTCTATCTGGCCGATGGCGTCGACGACGGCGTCGAAGGTCAGCATGGTGGAGGCGTGACGCGCCTTGTAATCACGCACGGGAAGGAGATAGCGCATGTCGGCGAACCGTCCATCCGGCCCCTCGCCATCCGCTTTCAGCATGGTGAGCATATCCTCGCGCGCCTTGCGCACTTCGCCTGATGTCGCGCCGACGACATGGCGGGCCATGATCGAGGAGGAGGCCTGGCCGAGGGCGCAGGCCTTCACGTCATGCGAAAAGGCGCTGATCCTATCGCCATCCATTTTCAGCCAGATGCGCACTTTCGAGCCGCAGAGCCTGGAATGCGCCTGGGCACTCGCATCCGCATCGTCAAGCGTGCCGGTCAGAGGAATATTGCCGGCAAATTCGAGGATTTTGCTGTTATAGATGTCATCCATGACGGATTTGGCTCCAAAAACGCCTAAAAGCGACGCTAATTCCTATGTGATTGTCATGTAAACAAAAAACACACAGTCAAACGACAGCATACTTACATACCAGGGTCGTCTTCCTATATGTATGTCGTTCGAGGGCCATTGAAATGCAATGGGCCAGGATAAGTTTGATTGGGAAACCGTGCCGGAAGGGTTCGAGAAAGCGAGCCTGGAAAGCCCCGGAGCCTGCCAAAGGTGCAAGAATTCCCGCTTGGGGTACCAGTGGCTAGTCCGAATAAGGTCCGCGTTGCGGACCAGGAGACCATTGAATATGGACGCCATCGTCAAGAATTTTCCGCAGACCGTTCATGAATCCGATCGCCCCTCCCAGCAGGAGGCAGAGGAAGCCGTTCGCGTCCTGCTGCGCTGGGCCGGCGACGATCCGTCGCGTGAGGGCCTGCTGGATACGCCTGCCCGCGTCGCCAAATCTTATCGCGAGCTCTTCGCCGGTTACGAGATGAGCCCGGAAGACGTGCTCGGCCGGACCTTCGAGGAGGTTGCCGGTTATGATGACATGGTGCTGGTGAAGGACATTCCCTTCTTCTCCCACTGCGAACATCACATGGTGCCGATCATCGGCAAGGCGCATGTCGCCTATATGCCGGATGGACGCGTTCTCGGCCTCTCCAAGATCGCCCGCGTCGTCGAAATCTACGGCCGCCGTCTGCAGACGCAGGAAACGATGACCTCGCAGATCGCCAAGGCCATCGACGAAACGCTGCGCCCGCGCGGTGTTGCCGTCATGATCGAGGCCGAACATATGTGCATGGCCATGCGCGGCGTTCAGAAGCAGGGCTCGACCACATTGACGACAACCTTTACAGGAACGTTCAAGACTGAACCGGCCGACCAGGTCCGATTCATGACAATGGTAAGGGGCCGCTGATACCGGCTCCCTCAGGAGGGCCGCGATGAGTGAACTGATTTTCAATCAGCCATCGGACGATAAATCCGAGTTGGAGGATGCCGGCGATTTCACGCCGCGCTTCGATGATCGCGGTCTGATCACGGCCATCGTCACCGATGCCGATGACGGCGAACTCCTGATGGTCGCCCATATGAATGCGCAGGCCCTGGCGCTGACCATCCAGACCGGCTTCGCCCACTATTTCAGCCGCTCGCGCGGCAAGCTCTGGAAGAAGGGCGAGACCTCGGGCAATCTCCAGACCGTCAAGGAGATCCGCACC
This sequence comes from Rhizobium sp. CF142, assembly GCF_000281145.1. Lineage (NCBI taxonomy): Bacteria > Pseudomonadati > Pseudomonadota > Alphaproteobacteria > Hyphomicrobiales > Rhizobiaceae > Rhizobium > Rhizobium sp. CF142. Next base: position 48,403 of record NZ_AJWE01000038.1, read on the forward strand.
GACTGCGATCAGGACGCCATCTGGCTGAAGGTCGAGGTCGCCGGCCATGACGCGACCTGTCACACGGGTCGCCGCTCCTGCTTCTACCGCACCGTCACCCTGGAGGATGGAAAGCCCATGCTGACCATCGTCGATGACGACCTGCATTTCGATCCTAAGGACATCTACGGAAAATAGGCCAAATCCCGGCCGCCTGCTCCTTATTGCGACGCTGGTCGTCTCTATATACAATTTGGAAAGGGTTCGGGGCGGTTAATAGGAACCCAGTGTTCTGCCGGGAGGAAGGAACGCCATGTTGGGCTGGAGTATGAATCGTCAAAGCTCCGATGGGGGCGGTTCCGGCTTGGCGGTGCGTGACGATACGCCCGTTTCTCCTGTGCTCTCCGTTCCCGAAAAGAAAGCAAAGCTTGCCCTGGCGCTTGGCGGTGGCGCCGCTCGCGGCTGGGCGCATATCGGCGTGCTGCGTGCGCTCGATGAGGCCCGCATCGAGATCGGCATGATCGCCGGCACCTCGATCGGCGCGCTCGTTGGTGGCTGCTATCTCGCCGGCAAGCTGGATGAGCTGGAAAATTTCGCCCGTTCGCTCACCATGCGCCGCATCGCAAGCCTGCTCGATCTGACGATCGGTGGCTCCGGCCTCTTTGGTGGCATGCGGCTGACCAAACGCATGCAGGAACATCTGGAAGGACTGACGATCGAGGATCTCGACCGACCCTTTGTCGCGGTCGCGGCCGAGGTCAACACCGGGCACGAAGTCTGGATCGCCAACGGTTCGCTGATCACGGCGATCCGCGCATCCTACGCCCTGCCCGGTATTTTCGAGCCGGTGCGCAGCAATAACCGCACATTGGTCGATGGCGCGCTCGTCAATCCCGTACCGGTTTCCGTCTGCCGAAGCTACGAGCAACCGCTCGTCGTCGCCGTCAACCTCAACTATGATCTCTACGGTCGCTCCGCCGTCGTCCGCCACAATGCCAGCCTCTCGCCTGCCGAAGTGCAGCAGCAGAGGGATGCGCCCTATGCCGCCAGAATGGGCATGACCGGCGTCATGGTGCAGGCCTTCAACATCATTCAGGATCGTATCGCGCGAGCGCGCCTTGCCGGCGATCCGCCCGATATCTCACTGCAGCCGCGCCTGTCGGACATCGGCCTGTCGGAATTCCATCGTGCGGGGGAGGCCATCGAACGTGGCTATGAGGAAGCCCGGGCAAGGCTGCCCGAGCTGCAGCGTATGCAGGAACTCTACGCTAGGCACCCTTGACGCCCAAGCAATTCCAGCAAACGTAGAGTCGCTCAGCTTGCAATATAAGCCTTGATCTCTTCGGCCTCGCGCTCGACCTCGGCGATGCGCGACTTCACGACGTCACCGATCGAAATGATGCCGGCAAGCTTGCCGTTGGCTTCCACGGGAACGTGGCGGAAACGCTTGCTGGTCATCAGCTCCATGAGCTCGTGGACCGAGGTCTGCTCGTTGCAGCGGAGGACCTTCGAGGTCATGACGGAAGAAAGCGTCTGATCGAGCCCGTCCTTGCCGGACTTGGCGATGACATGCACGAGGTCGCGCTCGGTGAACATGCCGGAAATCTTGTTTTCCATGCCGACGACGACGATCGCGCCGATTTTCTTTTTGCTCAGAATCGCAGCCGCCTCCGCAACCGTAGTATTCGGTCCGGTGGTGACGACGTCACGACCCTTCAGATCGAGTATTGCCTTGACGGAACTGGCCATTTGTACCTCCCATGGCGAAAGTGAAACACTTGTCGGGAACACAGGCTCCGCGGCGGTTTCTCCCCCCAACGCGGATTGATCAATGGTGCACTGCTTGGGTCAGGATTGCAACTCGTCGTCAGGGTGCGGCACGGGTTCTTCAGGCAGTTTCCGGTCGAAGAGTGCGAAAAGGAAGAAGCCGAAGACGAAACCACCGATATGCGCATCCCAGGCAATCTCCTGGCTGCCGTCGCCGACGAGCGGGATGCCGACGGCGATCAGCGCGTTGCCGACCAGCCATAACAGCGTAAAGATGATCACCGTGCGGCTCTGCATCGCCTGCAGCACCGACAGTCGCGGATTGAGGTGCGCGGGGCGGACCATCTGACGCCCGGAGGGGAAGGCAAAGCGGCAGGCCGCGCCCATGAGGCCCGAGACCACGCCTGATGCCCCGATGAGCAACCCTTCGCTGCCCCAGTTCAGGGCCGCATGCAGCGCTGCCGAGGCGATCGAGGAAAGAATCCAGAAGATGATGAAGCGGAACGTGCCGATGCGGCGCACGACCGGCGCGCCGAACGCCATCAGCCACAGGCCGTTGAAGACGATATGCTCGACACTTCCGTGCAGCAGCGAATAGGTGACCGGCGTCCAGTAGAGTTGCGGCCCCTGCTCTGCAAGCGAAACAGCATAGCGCAGCGGAATGAAGCCGAAGTTGAACAGGAACCATTGAAACCAATCGTCCGGTAAAGCCGATTGCACGACGAAGATCAGGATCAATAGCAGCAGCGTGGCAAGCAGCGCCGGCGGAAGATTGAAGACCGGCTGGCGCGGCGGCCGGGCCGGCGGTTCGGGCTGCGAAGGCTGGAATGCCTGGTCAGGCCCGGACGTCTGTTCGTTCATGCTCTCATCGCCTCGTTGCAGGCCACAGCCATACAGGAGCCGACATCAAAAAAAAAGCCGTCCGGAATTGGCCGGACGGCTTGCCTGGGTTCCCCGAAGGATGCCCCCTCCCCTGGCAGTCTTTGTGCAGAACTTCACTGTTCGAAGTGATGGAGAGACGGTCTCATGACAGGCCCCCGCACTCAAGCGAAACCCTTTCTTAACCTTAACTCCCCGGATTTGGCATGAAATCCGCAAGGTAGAAGGTGAAGGGGCGAAAACCGCGCCCCAATGAACCGAAATGAGACACTGCCATGCGCCTTCAGATCACGATCGACATATTCGACTACTGGAATGCTCTGCGCGGCGGGCGGGATGCTCCGCTGAAATCGCAGATCGAGCCCGGCGCGATCCCTCATCTCCTGTCGAGCCTCTTCATCTTGGAGACGGCGGCGGACCGGCATATCCGCTTCCGCCTCGCCGGCACCAAGATCTGCGATCTCTTCGGCCGCGATCTGCGCGGCGAGCGTTTCTCCGCCCTCTGGGCCAACGGCCAGCACGAGGATATCGAAAGGACGGCACAGGGCGTCATCGCTCACGCCATCCCGACGCTTTTCAACGCGACGGGCTACAGTACTGCCGGCCATCACGCCGCCTTCGAGATCATCATGATGCCGCTGCGTTCGCCCGAAGGCGGCTGCGACCGGCTGCTCGGCGCCATCGCGCCTGCCGCTGCTGCAAGCTGGCTGGAGATCGTGCCGCTGGAGCTTCTCGCCCTCGATCGCAGCCGGCTGCTGCACGACAAGTTCGGCCGCGCGACTGAGGCCGAACCGCGTCGCCCTGTCGAGGTTGCCACCGAAAAACAGGCCACGTTCGGCCGGGCCATGCTGCGCGCCATGTCGCATTTCCTGCATGGGGCAACTGCACGCTGACCGTTCCATTTTGGGTCGCCGCCCATAGTACTTTAGGGTTATGCGGCGGCTCGTTCCACAACCTTCTGTTAAGGGATTGCAGGTAAGGATTGGGCTCTGCGATTTCATAAAGAAGCCCTTTGATGCACTCGTTCCAGCCCGCTCAGACGCACCGGCCTGCGCCGCGCCCAGAACAGGGAGTGTTCCAGCGCGTGCCCATCAATATGCAGGGCCGGCTGATGCTTGCGAACTACGAGGAATTCGAGTGCATGGTAATCGATATGTCGCCCGGCGACATGTATGTCACCTGCGCTGGCCGCCCGCGCGCCAATGAACGCATCGTCGCCTACATCGACCATCTCGGCCGCGTCGAAGGCCATGTACAGACCGTCGATATGCGCGGCTTCACCATGTCGATCAACGCCACCGAGCGCAAGCGCGAGAAGCTCGCGGCCCAGCTCACCTGGCTCGCCAACAAACACGAGCTCGGCCTGCCGGAAGATCGCCGTCATGATCGTCTGACGCCACGCGAGACCAAGACCGACCTTACGCTCGAAGACGGCACGCGCTACACCTGCCGCATCATGGACCTTTCGCTTTCAGGTGCGGCCGTCGATTGCGAAGTGCGCCCGCCGCTCGGCACGCCTGTTCGCCTCGGCAACATGCGCGGCCGCGTCGTTCGCCACTTCTCCGAGGGTGTTGCGATCGAGTTCCTGTCGGTCCAGTCACGTGAGACGTTGCGCGAATTTCTTTAAGCAATTCCGGCAAAGGTGCGCCGCGGTGTTGCGTCCGGAATTGCGTAAAACAAGAAACCAATTCCAGCAAAAATGATCAGCGGTTTTGCGCCCGGTTTTCGGTCCCGTACTACACGGGATAGGACTGACAATTTCTGTGTCGGGTTGAATAATCTCCTGCATCCCGTGTGGCAGATGTCATAGAATGCCGCCACTCTTGTCATTTCTCCGTCACAGGCTTGAAGGATACAGCGCACCTCAACAAGCGGCACGGTCATGTCAGTCCTGTTTCCGGAAATCGAACCCTATGAACACGGCCTGCTCAATACAGGCGACGGCAACCTTATCTATTGGGAGGCCTGCGGCAATCCGGCAGGCAAGCCGGCGCTTGTCCTGCACGGTGGACCAGGATCCGGCTGCTCCACCGCTGCGCGCCGCTATTTCGACCCGTCCGCCTACCGCATCATCCTCTTCGATCAGCGCAATTGCGGGCGCAGCCTACCTGACGCCGCCGACGCCGCGACTGACCTCTCCCGCAACACGACCGCCCATCTCATCGAGGATATAGAGAGGCTGCGCAGCCTCTTTAGCGTGGAAAAGTGGATCATCTTCGGCAATTCCTGGGGTTCGACGCTGGCGCTCGCCTATGCACAATCCCATCCCGACCATGTCAGCGGCATCGTCATTGCAGGCGTCACCACGACACGGCGTTCCGAAATCGACTGGCTCTATCGCGGCATGGCGCCGCTCTTTCCAGAGGAATGGCACCGTTTCGGCAAGGCGCTGCCACCGGAGCTCCGTGGCATCGACAGGGTGAGCGCCTATCATCAACTCCTCAACGATCCCGAAGAACAGGTGCGGCTGAAAGCGGCGCGCGACTGGCATGAATGGGAAGCGGCGACAATCCTTCTTGCCGATCCCGCCGGTCTGCCCCGGCGCTGGTCCGATCCGCGCTATCTTCTGACGCGCGCCCGCATCATCACCCACTATTTCCGCGAGGGCGCGTGGCTCGAAGACGGCATCCTACTGAAGAATGCCGATCGCCTCGCCGGCATCCCCGGCTTTCTCATCCATGGACGCTTCGATATAGAAGCGCCGCTTGTCACCGCCTGGGAACTTGCCCGCGCATGGCCGGGTGCCGAACTCCTCGTGCTGCCAAAGGCGGCCCATTCCACTGCAAATGCCGATATTGCCGCTGCGATCGTGGCTGCGACGAACAGATTCCGCGATCTCTGACGAAATTATTTTTGCGGCGGAAGATCGGGATGTAAGGCGGAATCGGCTTCCTGGATGGCGATTCCGCCTGTTTGTAGGCTTCAATCGGATCTCCGCCGGCTGCCATCCCCACTGCAGCTGGTCGCGGAAATTTACCCGGCTTATCGAAAATCGTTAACAGCCTGTCCGTTTTTCGGGCATTTCCCGCCCGAAAGCCTTTTTCCCAATCCTTCAATTTTAATCGAATTCGAGACGAATGCGCTTTTAATTTTAAGCGTATTCGATGTGGATTTGAATCAAGTTTGATGCGCTTTTGAATCAACTAAGCTATTAATTTGATTGCGTAATTTTGCGTGAGATAAAAACGTCCGTGTCATTGTCGTCCTCATAACGGGGAGACGATAATGTCAATTCGAAATCTACTGAAGAGCGGCCTTCTGGCCGTTAGCGTAACGGTGGCAATGGCGGGCGCAGGACAGGCATCACCCGCCAGCATGACACTTGCAGGCAATGCGAGCCCGCCGATCGGACACTATGAATTCTGTCAGGCCAATCCGAGTGAATGCGCCTATGCCGGCGGTGATGCCGGCCCGGCGATCCTGACCGAGGATCGCTGGAAGGAGATCCTCAAGGTCAACTACACCGTCAACTCGACCATCCAGCCGATGACGGACATGGAGATCTATGGTGTTGAGGAGCGCTGGGCCTACCCGCGCACGGTCGGCGACTGCGAGGATTTCGCGCTGCTGAAGCGCAAGATGCTGATCGATGCCGGCTTCTCTCCATCAGATACGCTGATAACTGTCGTGCTGCAGCCGAATGGCGAGGGCCATGCGGTGCTGACGGTGCGTACCGATCACGGCGACTTCATTCTCGACAACATGCGCAACAAGGTGCTGCTGTGGTCGGATACCGAATACACCTACCTGAAGCGCCAGTCCGCCGATGATCCGGCCCGCTGGACGAAGCTGCAGGACGGCCGCGCCGTCGCTGTCGGTAGCGTGAAGTAACAGGCATACCGGCCCCGGTCAGTCCCCGCATCCCCGTCCCGACCGGCGCCCAGAGCCGTTCCCGCTGTCCCGGGAACGGCTCGCTTCTTTTGTGGCACTTCCTTTTGGTTGAGTTAACGGCTCGTTAACTTCCGCCGCCCCATCCTTATCAGGAGATTCTTCACCGGCACCGACGACTCGTGTTTTTCTTACGGCGGCCCGATATCCAAGGACGACGATGAGCAATTCCGCCGTGGGCCATCCTGGTGAGCAGCCCCTTCTTTCGACCCGCTTCCTGGTACGCGTCACGGCGACGATTGCGGTCCTGGCGCTGCTGACGGTTGCGATCAGCGTTGCCGGCCGCTGGTTCGGCCGTCATATCTCGCTTGCCGGTAATACTGAAAGCAATGCCGGGATCACGCTCACCATCGGCCTCGACACGATCGGCCTGCCTGCCAATACAATTCGCTTCCCCAGCGAACGCCATGACGGCACGGCCGAACGGGTCGATCTCTATCTCGCCTGGCCGGAAATGCAGGGTTACAGCAAGGAAACGCGCCAGCGTTTCGACGACGTTGCGCGATCGTCAGGCCTGATTTTCCTGCAGATCACCCAAGGCACGATGTCGCGGGACATGTCGGGCCGGCTGGAGCCGATTTATTCGCACCTGATGGACGGTGCCTCGAAAACCTTTGCGCATGGTCTGACGCTGCACCGCTTGCGAGCCGATGCCGGTTACAACGGCGAGGTGCTGCTGACCGCGCCGCGCGAAGGAAGCGCCGATTATGTCGTGCGCTGCGTCCTGCCCTCGTCTGCGGAAATGGCAACCAGCGGCGATTGCCAGCGCGATATCAAGGTCGGCAAGGATTTAAGTGTGCTCTACCGGTTCTCGAGCCGTCATTTGGCCGACTGGGACCATATTGATGCCGCGATCAGGACTTTTGTGGAGAGCCGGCTTGTGAGCCGGTCTGCAACACTCCGCTAAAATCCCCGCAAATGTCTGAAGAAACGATTCATCATAAACGGATTGGTAACGCTGAACCGGTAGTTTTCCAAGACAGCCGGTTACGCAGTAGGGGGCGCGTGATCCGCCGAAAATCCAAAATGCAAGCAAAGAGTGGAATAGTGTCAAGGTCAATTTCCTCCGTATCATCGCCGCGGTCTGCCGGTTTCCTCGCAAAGGTGCTGACGATCCTTTCGATGGCTATCGCGATCGTCGCGGTCGACTCGGTCAATGCCGAAGCGGAAGCTGCAAATCCGAAATATGCCGGTATCGTCGTCGATGCCCGGACGGGGAATGTTCTCTACAGCGAGAATGCCGACCGTCTGCAATATCCGGCGTCGCTCACGAAGATGATGACGCTGTACATGACATTCGAGGCACTCGAGCAGGGCCGCATCCGCCTCGATACGCCCGTCCCCTTCTCCGCTCACGCCGCTGCGCAGGCGCCGACCAAGCTTGGTGTGCGCGCCGGCGGCACGATCACCGTCGAACAGGGTATCCTCGGCCTCGTGACGCTGTCTGCCAATGATGCTGCGACCGCCCTTGGCGAAATGCTCGGCGGTTCGGAAGATCGTTTCGCCCAGATGATGACAGCCAAGGCTCATGCGCTCGGCATGACACGCACGACCTATCGCAATGCCAACGGCCTGCCGAACACCGCACAGATGACGACGGCCCGCGATCAGGCCCGCCTCGGCATCGCCCTTCGCCAGCATTTCCCGCAATATTACGGTTATTTCAATACGCGTGCCTTCAAATTCGGCAACCGCGTGATCCGCAGCCATAACCGCCTCGTCGGCTCCGTGCGTGGCGTCGATGGCATCAAGACCGGTTACACCCGCGCCGCCGGCTTCAATCTGGTCAGCTCCCTGCAGGTCGATGGCAAGTCGATCGTCGGCGTGGTTCTCGGCGGTGCCTCCACCCCTGCCCGCGACTCACAGATGCGCAATCTGCTCGCGACCTACATGCCGAAGGCTTCCGGCAGCGGCGGCGCGCTTGTCGCCCAGTCGAAGCCGATGCCCGAGATGATCGAAACGCCTGCTCCGGTTTCCCCTGCCAAGGTTGCCCAGCTGGCTGAAAAGAAAACGATCACGGCCAATCAGCCGCCGGTCACGGCAGGGGC